>RGYX01000020.1 GCA_010031845.1 Verrucomicrobiota bacterium | reverse complement strand
CGGGAGTTCACCGTGATGCAGATCTACTTCTATATTTTCCATTTCTGGTTTCTGCTGATCATCCTGGTTCCCGTTCTGACGATGCGGCTTTTTTCCGAGGAATATAAGACCGGAACGATCGAGATGCTGCTGACCGCCCCGGTCCGAGACGGAGATGTGATCCTGGCAAAGTTCGCGGGGGCGCTCTCCTTTTATATCCTGCTTTGGCTGCCGTCATTGGCCGGGCTGGTCATTTTCCAGTTGGTCACCCGAAACGCCGTCCCGGTGGCATGGATGCCCTTGGGGCTTTCCTACCTGATGGTGATCCTGGTGGGGATGCTGTATCTCTCGATCGGACTTTTCAGTTCCGTGCTGACCAAAAACCAGGCAGTGGCGGCCATGATCTCCTTCACGATCATTGCGCTTCTCTTTTTCGCCGGCTTTCTCAGTTATCTGGTGCGCGATCCCGGTTGGCGCGATGCCTTGACCTATATTTTCACCCTGGAGCAGATGCGCTCCTTCAGCGCCGGACTCTTTGATTCACGAGCCGTGGTTTTTTACCTGAGTGGAACGGCCTTTTTCCTGATCCTCACCCAGAGGGTGATGGCGGGTCGCCGGCTGAATGGATGAGGAGGAGACCATGAGTTCACGCCCCCTTCCGCCGCCACTTTCCGAACTCCGCAAGGAGAGGAGAGCCCAGACCTTCAATCATTGGCTGTTCCTGCCGATTCTTTTCTTCCTGTTGTTGGGGGTGAATTACATTGGGTGGAGGCATTATTACCGGGCGGACTTCACGCTGAACAAGTTCCAGCAGCTTTCCGGGCAGACCGTGAACCTGCTGAAGAACCTTCCGGGGGAGATCGTGTTGACAGCTTTTCTGGCCCCGGAACAGGACACCACGGGAAGCCTGATTCAGGACGACGTGCAAAAGTTGTTGGATGAGTACCGCTACCGGTCCGGGGGGAAGATCAAGGTGGAGATTGTGCAGCCTTTTCTGGATTTCCAAACGGCGCAAAAGCTGGCGGAGAAGTTCAAGCTAACGAGCAACGAGAACGTCGTGATCGTGCAGTATGGCGACCGCTCGCGGATTCTCAAAGTGGCCGAGATGGCGGAGGTCGATCCCGGCATGATGATGCAGGGCGGGGCAGCCCGGGTGAAATCCTTCCGGGCGGAGGAAAAGATCTCCTCGGCCCTCAGCTCCCTGGTCCAGGGCAAGCCGGCCAAAATCTACGTCACCGAGGGATCCGGGGAGTACAATCTCAACACCACCGACCGTGATCCCGGGGGATATTCCCTCCTTTCCGCAAGGTTGGGCTCGCAGAATCTTGAGCTCGTTCCATTGAAGCTGGCGGAGCAGGAGGGAGTGCCGGCGGATGCGGACGCCGTTTTGGTGGCGGGACCAAGGTTCCAGGTGCCGGCGGCATCGGTGTCCGCCCTGCAGGCTTACGTCGGCAAGCCGGGGAAGATTCTGTTGCTGCTCGATCCGGGAGTTCCAACCGGCCTTGAGAATCTTTTGGCTGAGCATGGGGTAAGCGTGAACGGGGATAAAATATTCCGGAAAGTGGCCGTTTTGAGCACAGCGGGTTTGACCCAAGGGTTGAACGATGAGGTCGTCGGAACGCGTTTTTCCGACCACCCGGCCATCCGGTGGATCGACAATATCGGAGGATCCCTGCGCTTGGGGCCCAGTCGTTCCTTGTCGATGAAACCGGTCGGTCCGGCCTCCACGGTAAGGGCGGAGATGCTCGTCGAAACCTCTGATCGTTACTGGGCCAAGAACTGGCCTTTGGCCGGAGGAAAAAAGAGCGATTTCGTGGAGAACGAGGATCGTAAAGGACCCTTCACCGTGGCAGCGGCTCTGGATGGCTCGGCTCCAGGAGACAAGGGGAAGGAATCTGTTTCCTTGCGGGCGGTGGTGGTGGGTTCCGCTTCCGCCTTCTCCAATCAGAATATTTCCCCGATGGAGGTGGATTTTATCGTCAACGCCCTGAACTGGATCCTGGGGCGGCAGGAGTCACTGGGAATTTCCCCAAAAACTCCCAAGGACTTTGCCCTTTCGATGGATGAGTCCCAAGAGCGGGTGATCATGATAGCGGTTTTGGGAGGAATCCCGTTGTTGACCGGAGCCTTGGGCGTTCTGGTCTGGTGGCGGCGCCGGAGTTGATCCTGATCCCCTTCCCAGCATGAAGACCCGGTCTCTTCTGGTCGCCACCGGATTGCTTCTCCTCATGCTGGGGGCCCTTAGCTTGTTGCAGAAGAAGGTTCCAGGGACCGAAAGAATGGAAAGGGAGTCGCGGCGTTTGACCGATTTGCCCTTGCGGGAGGCAACCCGGGTAGAGTTGACCGGGCCCAAGGGGAATTTTGTTTTTGAGAAAAAAGGGGAAGGGGATTGGCGGATCGAGAAACCGTTACCGACCCAGGCAGACTCGGCGGTGGTGGGGAAGTTGCTCTCGGATGTGCAATTCATGGAGCGTTTGCAGACCGTGCCTCGAAACCGGATCAACGACGGGATGATCCAAACATTCGGCCTGGGTCAACCCACGAGCACCTTGTCTGTCCGGACGAAGGAAGGTGATATGAAGCTCGAAGTGGGTCGGGAGACGCCGGTTTCGGGGGGGGTCTATAGCCGGATTCGAAGCGGAAGAAGTGACGAGGAGGTGGCCGTGGTGGAAAAGCATCTGGGGGAAGTTTTGGACCGGGATCTGTCGGCATGGCGGGAGAAGCGGGTTTTGCCCCTAAGCGTGTCGGATGTGCAGGAGTTGTTGTTGCATCAAGGAACGCTGGAGGTGGAGGTCAGAAGAAAAGATGGAGAGTGGACGATGCTCAAGCCAGTGGAGGCCCCGGCTGATCCGACGGCGGTGGCGGGGGTTCTGGGGGAAATTTCCGCCTTGAAAGCGACCTCTTTCGTTTCGGATACCGGGGGGGATTTGGCGCTTTTTGGTTTGAACGCGCCCTCCCTGGCTTTGGAGGTCAAAATGGCTGCCACCAACCGGGTGCTGCAAATCGGGCAGAGCGATCCCAAGGAGACGAATCAAGTCTTCGCCCGGGTGGCGGATCAGAACTCGGTTTTTCTTTTGCCCCGGGCCTCCGTGGATTTGCTGGCAAAACTTTCCGACCGGATCCGCGACAAACGGGTGGTTACCTTCCCATCTCCCGAGGTCGTGCAATCGGTTGATTTCAGCGGGAAGGGCGGGGATTTTCGAATCGAGAGGGACGGAGAGTCACGGCGGTGGAGTTTGAGGTGGGGTGGAACAAATCGTCCGGCTGATGCGGAGGCGATCGATGGATGGATCAAGGCGTTGTACGGGGCCCGAGCGAACCGTTTTCTTACCACGGAGGATCCGGCCAAGTTGGGCTTTACCAAACCGCGCCAGACCTTGACCTTCACCTGGAAGGTCAAGGCAGCCCAGGGATCCACCAATCGCACGGAGACTTTGAGGATCGGGGATGAGTCGAAAGAGGAGGCTTTTGTCCAGGTCTCCAGCACATCGGGAGGGATGGCGCTTCCGGCGGAGTTGGTCCGGGGAATTCCGGAGAGTCCTTTGCCCATGCTATCGAAGAATATTCTACCGGAGGGTTTGGGTGCGGTGAGGGGATTGGTCTGGGTTTCTGGGGGGAAGAGAAATGAGTTTCGTTTGGAGGGGGGTGCGACATGGAAGATGCAGGGTTCCGGAAAGGATTGCCCTGAAGTCTCCGGTTATGTGAAGCGACTTGAGGGATTGCGGGTGGCCAAATGGGTCAGTTCGCTCGGGAAAGCGGATTTTCTCAAGCCCGATGCAGAAATCCTGGTGGAGGGTTCCGGGGGAGCAAAGGTCAAGATGGTGCTGGGAAAATCTGGTTCGGACGGAACCGCCCCCCTGAAAATCGAGGGAAACGAACCGGTCGGTATTTTGGGAAGAGATGGGGTTTTGCAGTTGAGAAATTCCCCCGAGTTGCCCTCAGGGGGAGAGCGATCCCCGGCAACCCAGAGGTGACGATCGGGTAGGTTGGGTTAGGTTACCTGTATGAGCCAACCTAGTCCCGAATCACGAGCCCGCTTGCGCCCTCGTTTATACGGGGTGGCTCTCTACCTCGTGGCGGGGATTTTGCTTTTGCAACTGATGTTCTGCCTGTCGGTGTTTTTTCTTCGCCCTTATGCGAACTCCAAGACCCCTGAGGGTATCATCCAAAGTGAGCGGGAAAAGGCCGGGCAATGGTGGAGCGGTTGGATGAAGTTTCTGCAGTCCCGGGGTCATAAGGATGCGGTGGAGCCAAGACTGCAGAACAGCGCCCCGGCCAAAGAAGAGTCCAAGTGATGGGCAGGAAGGTTTTAGGAACATGGGTTTGGGCCGCGGTCGCCTTGGTGGTGATCCAGCTTTTGGTTTTGGCAGGCCTCCTCAATTTTCGGCAGCAAGAGATGGATGATTCCCATGAATGGTCCCTGGATCCCAAGGCGGTGGCGGCGGAGGCAGTGCAGGAACGTGAGTCCCGGGAGGCCTTGAAGAATCTGCCCGTCCCTCAAGGAACGGTTCGGTTATCAGTTTCCGCGGCCCAAGCTGCCGCGCCTCAGGCGGAGGATCTGTTGGAGCAGGCCCGGGATTTGCAGAACCGGGGTCAATTCGAACTGGCGGAGAAGATTCTGGGTCAAGCGCTGGGCAAGGACCCTGCGAATCCGAGAATTCGGGTTGCCTCGGCCCTATTGGCCGAGGCCCGCCAGGATTCGTCCACGGCCCTGCAACGTTGGAGGGACCTGATTCGAATGAGTGAGGAGGGGGGATCGATCCGGCGACTGGCCCTTGCGCGGTCCCGGGTGATGGAGGAGCGGGTCCGTTTGGAACAGGTGTCCAAAGCCCGGGAGGAAAACCTGGCCAAGAGCCCTCGCAAGCTGGCCCTGGCGGGAGTGGAAGAGAAAAACAACGAGGCCGGTGGCCGTGCCGTGAGTTGGAGGGTTCGGGCAGTGGGCGGCACGGTAAATCTGGATCCCCGGCAAGTGCAGGTGCGGGTGGTTTTTTTTGAGCGCGGTCCTGAAGGCGTTTTAAAAAAGAGCGATCCCGTTCTCCCGCGCTGGGAGCAGGGGCCGCCCCGAAGCGAGAAGGATGGAGTGCGGACGGTGATGGCGGAGATTCGGCCGGTTGCCGGATCCAGTTATGCCGGATATTCCTGGCAGCTTTTCTATCAAGGGGAGTTGCAGGATGAGAGAATCCAGCCGTCTTCCCTGCGCGGAGTTTTACGTGAAATTCCGCGGAGCTGACGGGGCTCGAACCCGCAACCCCCGCCGTGACAGGGCGGTGCTCTGACCAATTGAGCTACAGACCAAGTCAGGAATTCACGGCCGAAGTGGTTGTGGTGGGTAGTGGAATCGGGGGGTTGAGCTTTGCCTTAAAGGCCTCCCGCCAAGCCCGGGTGCTGTTGCTCACCAAGAAAAACGCCGCTGAATCCAACACCAACTATGCCCAGGGGGGGATTGCGTGTGTGACCTCGGAGGAGGACTCGGTGGAGCTCCATGTCCGGGATACCCTGGCGGCGGGTGCCGGGTTATGCCGGGAGGAGGTGGTCCGGCAGGTGGTGCGGGACGGGCCGGCGCGGGTGGCGGAGCTGGTGGAGCTGGGGGTAAGATTTACCGAGCGGGAAAACGGAGGTGGGAACCTTCCGGACCTGGGAAAAGAGGCGGGGCACAGCAAGCGTCGGGTGCTTCACGCAGGGGATATCACCGGCAAGGAACTGGAGCGCGCCCTGCTTTCGGCGGTTCGGGCTTCCCCCAACATCCGGGTGCGGGAAGACATGGTGGCCATCGATCTCATCACTTCCAAAAAACTGAAAAAGAAAGGACCGGACCGGGTTTTGGGTCTCTATGCCTTGGATGGGGCCACCCACCGGGTGGAAGCGATTCCGGCACCCATGGTGGTTTTGGCCACGGGGGGATGCGGAAAGTGTTACCTTTATACCACCAACCCAGCCATCGCCACCGGGGACGGAGTCGCCATGGCGTATCGTGCCGGAGTATCCATCGCGAACATGGAGTTCGTGCAGTTTCACCCCACGTGCCTTTTCCATCCGGCGGCCCCCACCTTTTTGATTTCCGAAGCCCTTCGGGGGGAGGGGGGGGTGGTGGTGGATGGGCAAGGGCGGGATTTCACCCGTAAAACCGATCCACGGGGATCCCTGGCTCCCCGGGATATCCTCGCGCGAGCCATCGACGAGGAGATGAAGGAGAGCGGGGCCGCCTGTGTCTTTTTGGACATCCGTTCGCGGGGAACGGAATTTTTGGAAAGGCGGTTTCCGGCGATCACCTCCACCTTGCGTGGTTTGGGGATCGATCCGGCCCATCAACCGATTCCGGTGGTTCCGGCGGCGCACTATCAATGCGGGGGAATTCCAGCTGCCTTGGATGGAACCACCCAGCTGGCAGGTTTGTTGGCTTTGGGGGAGGTGTCCTGCACCGGATTGCATGGAGCCAACCGGTTGGCGAGCAACTCCCTCCTGGAGGCGCTGGTGATGGCCCACCGGGCAGCAGAAAGTCTTCCCGCAAAATTGGCCCGTCTTCCCAAGCCCATGACCGTGCCCAAGTGGAAGGAAGGAAAAGCCCACGATGCGGACGAACTGGTGGTCATCACGCATAACTGGAAAGAGATCCGGCAGTTGATGTGGGATTATGTGGGAATTGCCCGCACCCAAAAGCGGCTCCTGCGTGCCCAGTCCCGCCTCCGCCTTTTGCAACAGGAGGTGCAGGAGTTTTACTGGGATTTCCGGGTCACCGCCGATCTGCTGGAGTTGCGTAATCTCGCGCTCTGTGCCGCGTTGATCGTCGAGTCGGCCTTGAGGAGGCATGAAAGCCGGGGACTGAATGCCAATGCAGATTACCCCAGACTGCAGAGGCGGGCGGAGGATACGTTGCTTCGGCCAGGCGAGATCTAGGCGTTTTTCGCCTCTCTCCACCAAGCGAGGAAGGCGAGAACGGACCAGAGGGAGCGACGGTGATCGGCCCGTTGGTTCAGGTGTTCTTCGGTCATTCTTTTCACGGCGGCAGGATCGAGCACTCCGGTGGATTGAACCAAGGAGGTGTCCGTCAGATCCTGGGCCCACGATTTGAGATCTTGTTGAAGCCAAGCCGCGACGGGCATGGCAAAACCGGCCTTTTTCCTTTGCAGAATGTCGGGAGGAAGATCGTTCTTCAGCGCCTGTTTGAGAATCAGCTTGGTCTGACGACCGCGAAGTTTGTAGTCGGCACGAAGGGAGAAAGCATGGGTGACCAGGTCAATATCGAGGAAGGGCACGCGGACCTCCAAGGAGTGGGCCATGCTGGCGCGGTCCACCTTCATGAGAACGCATTCCTGAAGGTAGAGTTTGGTGCAAAGATAGAAGATCCGTTCCAACCCGCCGGAGAGGCCGCTGCGGTAGGCCAATCGGGTGACATCCTCAAAGGCGTTGTGGCGGTGCAGTTCGTTGCGGACTTCGGGGGCTAGGAGATCGCGGCGTTCGGCATTGCCGCAGGCGCCCATCCAAAGCAGGAATCGGATTTCCGCCGGGAGGCCCAAACCCTTGAGGAACTGGGCGAGAAGGAACGGGATGCTCTTGTAGTTGTGCGAGACGGGCATCCGTTGGATGAGATGGTTGATGGCATCGCGAACTCCCACCGGAAGAAAGGAGAGGCGCTCCATCAGGAGATGGGCCTGAAACGTGGGGTAGCCGGCAAAGAGTTCGTCGCCCCCGTCGCCCCCCAGAACGGTTTTCACCTTGGAGGCGGCAAGCCGGGAAAGAAACCACGTGGGCACCAGGGAGGCATCTCCCAGGGGTTCATCCAATCCCCGGTAAATCTGGGGAAGGGCGCCGACCACATCGGTCGGAGTCAGGGTCTGATGGTGATGCTCGGTGCCGACTTTTCGGGCGACCATTTCAGCATAGGGAAGTTCGTTGTAGGAGGCTTCCTGAAAACCGATGGAAAAGGAGTGGAGTTTTTTCCCCGCCAAGGGGGCGGCCAAAGCGGCCACGGCGCTGGAATCAATGCCGCCGCTGAGAAGGATGCCGACCTCGACATCGCTCCGAAGTTGGTAGCGAACGGCCTCCTGCAGAAGGTCGCGGGTGGCCTCCGCAGATTCATCGAAGGTGCCCGCGCCAACCGGATTGTCCTCAATCGGCAGATCCCAAAAATATTCGGTACGCCGACCGGCGGGGGACCAGATAACCATCTGACCGGGCTCCAGCTTGCGCACTCCGGCATAAGCGGTGGAGGGTGCGGGGATGTAGCCAAAGGCGAGATACTTGTTGATGGAGGCGGGATCGAGGCCGGGCTTGAAACCCGGATAGCGGAGAAGGGAGCGAAGCTCCGAGGCGAAAAGGAACTCCCCCCGATGGTTGGCGTAGTAAAGGGGTTTGATGCCCAAGGGATCGCGGGCAAGGGTGAGACGTTTTTCCCGGGCGTCCCAGATGGCAAAGGCGAACATACCGTTGAGGCGGGGGAGGCAATCTGCACCGTCCTCTGCCCAGGCTTGGAGAAGGACCTCCGTGTCGGATTGGGTTTGGAATACCACCCCACGGGCCTCCAGATCCCGCCGAAGTTCCACATAGTTATAAATTTCCCCGTTAAAAACGATGTGCCACCGGCCATCGGCGGAGGACATGGGCTGCGCACCACCGGCGAGGTCGAGAATACTGAGGCGCCGGTGTCCCAACCGGACGGCGGAATCGCTATAGGCGCCTTCCGCATCCGGCCCACGGTGGGAGAGTGCACGGGTCATACCGGCGAGGGCCATTTCCGGTTTCTCCGGTTGATGGCGATGGGTGGTGAATCCGGCAATGCCGCACATAAGTCCCAACACTCGAGCACATGGCACGTAGTTTCAAGCTAGGAGGAGGGGCAGGTTAGAGATCAAGATTAAGGTTAAGTTTAAGGGGAGGTGGCGTATGATCTCCGAATGGGACAAGAGGCCACAAAGAAAGATCGTTGGGGGTTGTTGTTGTTTGCCGCCCTGGTGGCGTTTCCGTTTCTTGGGTCCTTTGGATTATTGGAGCCGGACGAGGGACGATTTGCCCAGGTCGGCCGGGAGATGATGGCGGGTGGAGACTTTCTGGTGCCGCGACTGAACGGGATTGAGCAATTTTACAAGCCCCCGCTGGTCTACTGGATCAATGCCGTTGGTTATCGGGTTTTGGGAATCACGGAATGGACCGCCCGGTTGCCCTCGGCCCTAGCTTTCTTCGGCACCATCGGGTTGACGGGATGGATGGGGTGGAGATTGGGGGGGCGAAAGCTGGGATGGGTGGCCGCCCTGATCTTGGCCTCCATGCTCGAGCCCTACGCGCTTGGTCGACAGATCACTTTGGACACCACCCTGACTTTTTGGGTGACGGCGGCTCTTGCCTGTTTGGTTCGTGTGGCGACCGGAGATCAGGCCAAGAAATCAGGTTTTCTTTTTTTCCTTTGTCTGGGGCTTGGTTTTTTAGCAAAAGGCCCGATGGCTTGGGTGGTTCCGATGACCGCCGCGTTGACTTGGACCATGGCCTTGCGGGCCGAGGGTCAAAGACTGGGACTTCCGTGGATGAAGGGACTGCTCTTGATGTCGGGGGTTTCCCTCAGCTGGTTTCTGGCCGTTTGCTGGAAATACCCCGAACTCTGGAAATATTTTCTCGGCTATGAGTTGGTGGAGAGGTTTGCCAGCACCACCCACGGCCGATCCAAGCCGTTCTGGTTTTTCTTCCCGATTCTGGCTGTGGGGACGATTCCCTGGACCGGGTTTTTGCCTGGCTTGACCTGGGCGGCATGGCGCAAGGTTCGGAATCGGTCCCTTTCTCCCGCCCAATGGGCTTTGGGTGCGGCGGTGGTGATTCCGTTTGTCATTGTATCTTGCAGCGGATCCAAGCTCCTGACTTACATTCTTCCCATCTATCCTTCCTTGGCTCTGGCCTTGGCTTTCTGGCTGGAAAAGGGGGAGATGGGAATCTGGGGAAAAATCGGCTGGGGAACCGCTTGGGGCATCCTGCTTGTTTTTAGTCCCTTGCTTTGGGGCGTCCAATTCTTCTGGTCTGAGGCCGTAGGGATTTCCCCCTCCTCCCCGTACTTGATCGGGGTGCTTATCGCGGTGGTTGTCACGGGGTTGGTGGTATGGAAAAAGAGAAAAAAACCTTTTGCCGCTGTGGGGGGATTGGCCTTGGTCGCCATCTTGGTGTGGCATGGGGCGTGCCTGGAAATAGAAGGAATCAACGATCTGCTTGGAAGACAAGCGAGCGTTCGACCCCTGGCCCGGTTGGTGGAGAAGCATCAGCCGGAGAGGCTTTTTATTTACCGGGCCCGGGCAGCCGGGCTTCTCTTCATCACCGACCGAACCGTCTGGATCAACCGGGCGGATGCGGATGTCGTGATCGAGCCCTCGGCGGAGGCCAAGGGAAGATTCTTTGAGAAGCCAGAGGACCTAAGGCAAGGTTTGAGTCAGGGGCAGCGGGTGGAGGGAATCACCCTGCGGCATGTTTTTCATGAGGAGTTTGATCCGTCGCGGTGGGAGGTGGTGGGAAGGTCGGGGGAGTTTCTGTTGGTCCGGGCATACGGGGCGGGGATCTAGAGCTACCGGCGGAGGGGGTCGAAACCAGTCGTAAAATATTGATTATACGTATTTTAAGCTACTTACAAAAGTCCGTATAG
>RGYX01000190.1 GCA_010031845.1 Verrucomicrobiota bacterium | reverse complement strand
GGCCAGGGACCAGATCGCCATGATGTCGGTGATCTGGGAGGTGGAAAAATGGAACTCCTGCATGATGCCGGGAACGGCAAAGCGGAAGTTGTACCGGCACATGTAAAAGGAGGCGTAGAGAAGACCCAAGGAAATCCAGTTGAGGGCCCGGCGTGAACGGAAGCCCTTGGGATGGGGGGTAACGGCAAGAACCGAGGCCAAGGACATGGCGCAGAGCGTAACGTTATCAGCGCGGCGGTGAAACTGGAAAGGCCTTGGGGAAATGTGACAATATTAAGACAAATGGCCTTTAGATGACCTGCTTATATGTACCTGAAGCTTATGAACATAGGCCATGGCGCATGCGCCAAGAAGGCCAAAACCGGCCATGATGACAAACCAGAAGGTGTAGCCAAATTGGGCTTTGGTGGCTTCCAGCACGCGACCGGAAAAAGAGAGGGAGATGGCAGCCCCGTAGTACTGGAAGGAGTCGATCACCCCGGCGGCAAAACCGGCCATCTTTTTTCCGCCGATATCCATGGGGGCCGCGGTGCCGACAATCGAGTGGGTGGAGTTGGCGGTAAAGGAGATCAGGACCAAAATGACGCAACCCAAAAAAATTCCCGAAGAGGTTGGACCCACCTTACCGAGTAAAAGAACAAAAGCGGCGGTACTGATGACGATGGCCTCAATCAGGTAGAGTCCCATGGCGACGGGGGATCGGTGCCCCTTGAATAACCGATCTGAGACCCAACCGGAGAGAAAAGAACCAGCTACCGCAACCATCGGCATGATTTCCAGGGTTCGACGGGCAGCGGCGGGAATGTTGTGTCCCATATCAAAGCCAAGCTGATCGTGAAAATAGAGGATGGCCAACTGATCGGAGCTGGAACGGACCGCCCCTGTACAGGCGTAGGCAATGGCATAGAACCATACCAGGGGATGGGTAAAGATGGTGTGGAACGATTCTCGGAGCGACACCGTCACTCCGGCGGAATCGTCCAGTTCATCCCGAATGACGCCGGGGTAACCCGCTTCCTCGGGCGTCTGTTTAGCGGCCCAGAACATAAAAAGTGCCGTGGCAGCGGTGAAGAGCGGGGGGATCCGGAAGAGCCAACGCCAATCCCCCGATGGAACGGTCAGGGAGAAAATGGCGAAGCCACCCAAGATGATGGGGGCAAGGAAACTGATGGCTACCTGGCCGAGTTGGATCATGAGTCCGAAGATTCCGGCAAAAACCCCGCGTTCCTGGCGGGCAAACCAGGCGGCGTTGATCTTGACCATGCCCGGTGCACCGAACGACTGAAGATAGCCATTCACCAGCATGATTAGGCTGAAGGTGGTGAAGGCCCCCGCCAACGAGGCGAAACCAAAAATAAAATTCACCGCGATCGTTCCGATTCCGCCGATGAGCAGGGCGTTTTTTCCTCCGATCCGGTCGGAAAGCAGGCCATTGATCAGCTGGCCCGTGCCGTAGGCGAGGGACCAGATGGCAAAGAGGTCGGTGATCTGCGAGGTGGTGAGGTGGAACTCTGAAATCAGGCCGGGAGCGGCAAATCGGAAGTTATAACGGCACATGTAGTACGAGGCATAAAGCAGGCCAAGGGAGACCCAGTTCAAGCTCCGGCGGGCACGAAAGCCGGGAGGGTAAGAAGGCCGGGCGAAAATATCGGTCCGATCCATGATGATAAAATAACCCTTTTCCCTCTCCAGGGGCACAAAAAATAGATCGAGGCTGGAAAAATCTTCTTCAACTTCAAGGCATGAGGTTGAAGAAGTATCGGCACTTGATCTGGGACTGGAACGGAACCCTGCTGGACGATGCCTGGCTTTGTCGCGAAATCATGAACGGGCAATTGCGCAAGCGGGGTCTGCCCGTGCTCAGCCGGGAAAAGTATGAGGCGGTCTTTGACTTTCCGGTGGAGCGGTACTATCGGATAGTCGGATTTGATTGGGGGAAGGAGTCGTTTGCCGAGGCGGGCACGGAATTCATCGTGGAGTATGAAAAGAGAAAGAAGGAGTGTCGCCTGCAGGCCGGAGCAAAAGCCCTGCTCCAAAGGGTGGAGCAGGAGGGAATCTCGCAGGCGGTGCTTTCCGCCTATTCCCATCCCACCCTGGAAGAGTTTTTGGGGTATTTCGGTGTACGGGGTCATTTCCGAAATGTGGCGGGAAATCGGGATCACTATGCGGCGGGTAAAGTGGAGCAGGGCTTGGAGATGTTGAAGGAATTGCATGTGCGACCCCAGGAAACCGTTCTGATCGGGGACACCACGCATGACGCGGAGGTGGCGCGGGCGATGGGGGTGGACTGTCTGTTGATCCCCTGTGGCCATAACAGTCGAGAGAGGCTGGAAAGGTGTGGGTGTCCCCTGGTGACCGGACTGGGCGACCTTCTGGCGGAATCGCGAGAATGAAAAGTGTCATCTTGAACCCCAGGGTTTGCTAGGGTGCTGGCCATATGAGCGTGGTCATGATCGATTATGGAAGGGGAAACTTACGGAGCGTGGAGCGTGCCCTAGAAAAGGCCGGGGTCAAAGTGACGCGGGCCGAGAGCGATGCCGAAATGACCCAAGCCTCGCTGGTGGTGTTACCCGGAGTGGGGGCCTTTGGGGACGCGGTCCAGGGTTTGAAGGAGCGAAAACTCCTCGAACCGTTGAGGGA
>RGYX01000189.1 GCA_010031845.1 Verrucomicrobiota bacterium | reverse complement strand
ATCAGGGCGCTGGAAAAACTAAAGAAGGAATTCTCGGCACGAAGCGGGGAGATTCAGCAATGGATGGATCCTTGGGAAATCGAGGCACGGGCGCTGAAAGAGGGAAAAAGAAAATTCGAAGGACGGTGGCTTTCTCCCGAGGAATGGGAGCGGGAACGGGGGGCGCGGGAGAGTGCGGCCAAGGAGGCGTTCCTGAAAACCATCCATCCCCCGGATATTTCGCCAACCCTGATCGGTCAGGGAACGATATTCGCCGCCCTGGCGGCGGCGGCGATGGGGCTTTTTTTCGGCATCAGCTTTTTGTTTCACGGGGTTCTGGAAATCATGAGGCGAAAAGCGTGGTGGAAGGGGTCGGTCTGGCTGGTCAGCGGCCTGTTGGTGGTCGGGCTGATCGGGCGAGCCATGGGATTGTTGTTGGCGATTCCCGAGCCATGGGAAACCGGAACCCCAGGGGATAGTAAAAGGGTGGAGGATCTGCTTTGGAGCACGGTGGGGCAAAAGAAACCGTTCCCCCGTGAAGTGCAAATTGCGGATAGGGATCTGAACTCTTGGTGGGCGCAAAAACTTCATCCAAGACCCCTTTCCGTTTTGGAGATTCTGGTGGTCGGCGTTGAAAGCTGGAGGGTTCAGTTTGTCGACGGGGGGCTTCGGTTGGAGAGGGTGGGGAGGCTGCTTGGTCGGCCGCTGGTTCTTCGGCATGAGTTGACTTTGCATCGAACGGAAAAAAAGGAGGAAGTCTACCGGGTCGAAGGATCCCTGGGCAAAATGCCCTTGCCGCCAGCTGTGGTCCTGCGGTCCTGGGGGGAATGGATGGAGGATGTGGCCAAACTTTCCGACTTTTTCTCCGCTCCAAAGGGCATCCAGCTGGAGCGCTTGGAAAAGGGAGGGGCTGTTTTTTCGGTTCCTTGAAATGGGGGGGTTGAATTTCAGGCCGGGCTTGCGATGATAAAGGATTCAAGGAGGTGGATGAATCATGGCTAAAGGAGGCAAGGATTGGGCGGCCCGGATCAAGGGCGAGGTTCAAAAATCAATCATCGGCCAGGACGAGGTTATCGAGAGGCTTTTGGTGGCCCTATTATCCAATGGGCACGTTTTGTTGGAGGGTCTGCCTGGTTTGGCCAAGACACTTTTGATCAAAAGTCTTGGGGCCGCCATGGGTCTGGAGTTCGAGAGGATCCAATTCACCCCGGACCTTTTGCCCAGTGATGTGGTGGGAACGATGGTGTTTCAGCCAAAGGAGGGAAATTTCCGGGTCCATCGCGGACCGGTCTTTGCCAACCTGGTATTGGCAGACGAAATCAATCGCGCACCGGCCAAGGTACAAAGCGCCTTGTTGGAAGCCATGCAGGAGCGGCAGGTGACGATTGGCGGGGAGACCCACCATTTGCCCAAACCGTTTTTGGTCATGGCCACCCAGAATCCGCTCGAGCAGGAAGGGACCTACCCCCTGCCGGAGGCGCAGACGGATCGGTTCCTTTTTAAACTCCTGGTCGACTACCCCTCCGAACAGGAGGAAAGAGCGATGATGGATCGGTGGGGGCAGTTAACGACCCAGCCAAAACTGGAAGCGGTTTCCTCCGGGGAGGAGCTTTTGTCCCTCAGGGAAAAGGTGGACGATGTGCATCTGAGCCCGCCTTGGTCCGCGCCACGCGGGAGGCCGCCATGACCCAGGGAGGTGGAGCCAAGGTTCTTTCCTACGGGGCGAGTCCGCGCGCCTCTTTGGCGCTGGTTCAAGCCAGCCGGGCTTTGGCTTGGTTGCACGGAATGGATCACGCGACGCCGGAGGTTGTACAAAATGTTTTTTTGGATGCATTGCGGCACCGGGTCGGATTGACGTATGAGGCCGAGGCGGAGGAGACCTCGACTGATGAAATTCTTCGGGGAGTCCTGACCCGGGTGCCCGTTCCGGCCGGGTATTAAGGAGGAGTCGGGGGATTCTTCCGATGAGCACTGCTGTCGCGCCCGGGGAAGTGGCCCGCAAGGCCCCGCTGGCTCTTTTGCGCAAACTGGAGTGGCGTGTTCGCACGGCGGCGGATTCCTTCCTGGGCGGGGAATACCGGTCAGCCTTTCGTGGGCGCGGGCGGGAATTCGATCAGGTGGTCAAATACGAGTTCGGGGACGACATCCGGGATGTGGACTGGAACGTTTCGGCTCGGTTGGGGGAACTCTACCGCAAAAAATTCATCGAGGAACGGGAACTCACCGTGGTTCTTCTTTTTGAGGACACACCGGCCCTGCAGTTTGGCTCGGGGCGGCGAACCAAGCGGGAGGCGCTTTTGGAATTAGCCGGACTCTTTGCCCTGACGGCGGCGGGGAATCGCGATCGGGTGGGCTTCTGGCACGCGACTCCGGCGGGGCATGTGGTGCGTCAACCGGTTCGTGGGCGGGTGAACATTGTGCGCACGGCGGCGACCTTACTGGGCCAGCCGGTGCCGCGACTGGAGGATGGACCCGAGGCCTCCTTGGATTGGAGGCTTTTTTTTCACGCCTTTCCCAAGCACAGCGTGGTTTTATGGTTGGGAGACTTCCCTCCGCGTCCGGTGGGAGCGGGGTGGGCGGCTTTGAAGAAACGGTACGAAATCATCGGGGTGCGGGTGGATGACCCGTGGGAAGTGAGCCTTCCGGCCATGGGGGTCTTGCC
>RGYX01000188.1 GCA_010031845.1 Verrucomicrobiota bacterium | reverse complement strand
CTGAACGATCCGGAGAGAAAGATGAAGTCTTACGGGGAGGAGTTTTATCTCAAGGAGAGCGAGGCGATGGCCAAGCTTTTTGCCGATTTTCCTGAAGCCTATGAGAACGCCGGGCTGATTGCGGGGCGGTGTGAATTGGAGCTGGAGTTGGGAGGCAACAAGTTTCCGGCCTTTGCCGTGCCGGAGGGAATGACGAGGGAGAGTTATTTCAGGAAGTTGTGTCAGGAGGGATTGGTCCGGCGTTACGGACCCCGGGCGGGAACCGACAAGGAGTTGAAAGAGCGGTTGGAATTTGAGATGGGGGTCATCGAGAAGACGGGTTTTGTCAGTTATTTTTTGATTGTCTGGGATTTTATCGACTACGCCAAAAAGAAGGGGATTCCCGTGGGACCGGGACGAGGCAGCGCAGCGGGAAGTCTGGTATCCTATGTGCTTGGCATCACCGATCTTTGTCCGATCCGGTACGGACTGCTCTTTGAGCGGTTTTTGAATCCGGAACGCATCTCCCCTCCCGATATCGACATCGATTTTTGCCCGGATCGTCGCGAAGAGGTGATTGCCTACGTCCGCAATAAGTACGGCGAGAGGGCGGTGGCGCAGATCATCACCTTCGGAACGATGGGGGCCAAGATGGCGGTGCGGGATGTGGGGCGCGTGATGGGGATGAGTTTTGGGGAGACTTCACGGATTGCAGATCTGATTCCGAAAGTTCCTGGGGCCAAGTTGTCGGATGCGTTGAAGCAGGTGCCGGAGCTGAAGAACCTCTCACCCATGCGGCGGGGGTGGTGATTGCGGACCGTGACCTTACGGATTATTTGCCGCTGACGCGGGACGATACCGGGGCCGTGATGACCCAGTTTTCCATGGGGGCGGTGGGGGATATCGGGTTGTTGAAGATGGATTTTCTTGGACTGAAGACCCTGACCGTGATTCAGGACTGTCTGGCATTGGTGGCTCGGACCACAGGAAAGAAAATGACACCAGAGGAAATTCCATTGGATGACCCCAAGACTTACTCCCTGCTCAACCGGGCGGAAAATGTGGGGGTATTTCAGGTGGAATCTCCAGGAATGAGGCGGACCTGTGCCATTTTCGATTTAAAGGGAATCGGGGATCTGATCGCCCTGATTGCGCTTTACCGTCCGGGTCCGATGGATCTGATCGACGAGTATGTGAAGCGGAAAAAGGGGAAGACCCAATTCAGTTACGAGCATCCCCTGTTGGAGAAGATCAGTGCCGAGACCTACGGGGTCTTGATTTATCAGGAGCAGGTGATGGCGGCGGCCCGGGTCTTGGCCGGGTATAGCCTGGGTCAGGCAGATCTTTTGCGCCGGGCGATGGGTAAAAAGAAGCCCGAAGAGATGGCCAAGCAGCGGGAAACTTTTGTGCTGGGTTGCGCCAAGGTGAACGAGATTCCCCGATCCCAAGCGCTGCGGATTTTTGAATTGCTGGAAAAGTTTGCGGGATACGGGTTCAACAAGAGCCACAGTGCGGCGTACGCCGTGCTGGCCTGCCAGACGGCTTATCTGAAAGCCAATTACCCAACGGAGTACATGGCCTCGTTGTTGTCCCATGAATTGGACAACACGGACAAAATCGCCCTCTTTACGGCTGAGGCCCAGAACATGGGAATCCGGATCCTGCCTCCCAGCGTGAACACCAGCGAGAAGAACTTCACCGTCCAGCCGAACCAGATTCTTTTCGGGTTGGGGGCGATCAAGAACGTGGGGGGTGCGTGTGTGGATGCAATTTTGGAGGCGAGAGCCGGGGGAAAATTTGCCTCGATCGAAGACTTCTGTGCAAGGGTCGATTACAAATCCATGAACAAGAAGGCGGTGGAGAGCCTGATCCGGTCTGGAGCTTTCGATGCAATCAGTCCGAACCGTGCCTGGCTGGCCTCCAAAGTGGATGCGGCCATGTCCTTGGCGGCCTCGGCCTCGCGGGACAAGGAGCGTGGGCAGGGTACGTTGTTTGGGCTGATGGAGGAGGTGGCTCCGCAGAAAAGTCCCGGAGGGGAGAGGGCGCCAGCAGATTTTCAGGATTGGCCAAAGCGGGAGAAGTTGGCGGCGGAGAAGGAGTTGTTGGGATTTTATGTCACGGGTCATCCGGCGGACGAATTTGAGGCGGACCTGCGGGCGTTTCGGACGCTGAATCTGGGCGAACCGGACGAGATGCAAAGCGGGACGGTGGCCCGGATGGCCGGGGTAGTGACGGCGGTGGAGGTGCGGCTGACCCAGAAAGACAAGAAGCCGTATGCGCGGGTGATGTTGGAGGACAAGACAGGGCGGATGGAGATCATGATTTTTCCGGATTTGTACCGGGAGGCCGGCATGACGCTGAAGGTGGGGAGTCCCCTGGTCGTGGGAGGTTCCGTGGACATGGATGCGGAGGAGAGGGTGCGGCTCCGGACCTCGGAGTGCATCACGTTGGAGGCGGCCATGACCAAGCTGGTGACCCATGTGCATTTGGCACCCAACCGTGAGCAGTTGGCGGGTGAGGCGATGGCGAAAGTGAAGGAGATTGTGGCGGCGCATTCCGGCGACACCCCCATGCGGCTGGAAGTGGAGGCGGAGGGGAAGAAAGTTTTGCTGGAGGCGGGGGCGCAGATGCGGATCCAACCCAGCATGGTGGCAATCGGAAAATTACGGGAAGTGTTGGGGCCTGATCGG
>RGYX01000187.1 GCA_010031845.1 Verrucomicrobiota bacterium | reverse complement strand
AAGCTTGGAAAATTGGCGGAAGCTGGTTCTGGACCGTCGTCCTGGGGGCTTTGTCCCTGGTGGCGCTCGCTCTGGTCTTTCAGTACCGTCAGTCGATTTCCAAGTTTGTGGTCGAGGTTCGTGGCGAGTTGACCAAGTGCTCTTGGCCCTGGGACCCGACTGAGACCGGTTTGCGGCGTTACCGGGAGTTGATCGACAGCACGGCGGTGGTCGCGCTGACCACCCTGGTGTTGGCGGCCTACACCTCCGGATTCGATTTTCTGATCACCCGCCTCGTGGGGTGGTTGGTGAAATTTTAGGGAAGGACCATGACCGAAACAGCCATCACCCTTGAGCCCTCTTGGTTTGCTGTACACGTCCTCTCCGGCCAGGAGACGAACGTGAAGCGCCACATGATGAGCCGGATCAAGACGGAGGAACTGGGTGATTTTGTTCATGAAGTGGTCATCCCGACCGAACGTGTTTCCGAAATCAAGCGGGGCAAGAAGGTGGAGACCGAACGGAAACTCTATCCCGGCTACGTGTTCTTGAAGATGGCGCTCTACGACGCCGAAAAGAAGCTGCACGAGCGTCCTTGGTACTTTGTCAAAGAGACCCCGGGAGTTCTGGGGTTTGCCGACGGCGACCGTCCGACGCCGATGCGTCCTTCCGAGGTGGAGGGCATGCTGGCCCAGATCCGTGAGAAGGAAGAAAAGATCACCCCCAAGGTGATCTTTGCCGTGGGCGACCGGGTGAAAGTCGGCGATGGACCTTTTCAGAACCAAGAAGGTGTGGTCGAGGAAGTCGACACCGAGCGGGGTCGTGTCCGGGTGGCAGTTTCCATCTTTGGTCGCTCTACCCCCGTGGAGCTTGAGTACTGGCAGGTGGAGAAGACCTAAGGAGATTTATGGCAAAAGAAGTCACAGGCATTATTCGACTGCAAATTCCGGCGGGTGCGGCCAATCCCGCTCCTCCGGTGGGTCCCGCACTCGGTCAGCAGGGCGTCAACATCATGGCCTTTTGCAAGGAGTTCAATGCGCGCACCGCCAAGGAGGGGGGGAGCATTCTTCCGGTGGTCATCACGGTTTATAAGGACAAGAGCTTCACCTTCATCACCAAGTCGCCGCCCGCTTCCATTCTTTTGAAAAAAGCGGCCAACCTCGCCTCCGGCTCCAAGGAACCGAACCGGGTGAAGGTGGGTAAGGTGACCAAGAAACAGGTGATGGACATCGTCAAAGTGAAGCGCAACGACCTCAACGCGGCCTCGGATGAAGCGGCTTTCCGCATTATTGCCGGCACGGCCCGCCAGATGGGTCTGGAAATCGCCGACTAAGAGGAGAGAACGTCCATGGCCAAACTACCCAGCCGCCGTTATCGCGAAGGAAGCAAGCTACTAGAGCCCAAGAAGCGCTATTCTGTCCAAGAGGCTGTTTCCCTGCTCAAAAAATTTCCGGCCGGAAAAAGCAAAGGGAACCCCAGCGTGGATCTTTCCTTTAATTTGGGAGTGGATCCGAAGCAAAGTGACCAGGTGGTCCGGGGTACCGTTAGCTTACCTCATGGCTCGGGGAAAAACGTCCGCGTGATCGTGTTTGCCCAAGGCAATGCGGCCGAGGCAGCCAAGAATGCCGGCGCCGTGGCGGTCGGGTTCGCTGACCTGATTAAAAAGGTTTCCGAAGGTTGGGCTGATTTCGATGTGGCCGTGGCCACTCCTGACGCGATGATTGAGGTGCGCAAGCTCGGAAAAGTCCTCGGACCGCGGGGGTTGATGCCCAATCCCAAGACCGGCACCGTGACGGAAGACACGGCCAAAGCGGTCAAGGAATGTCAGGCCGGGCGGGTGGAGTTCAAAGTCGACAAGGGATCCAATCTTCATGTCAGCTGCGGGAAACTGAATTTTGCAGAGAAGAATCTGGGCGAAAACGTTCAGGCGGTGATTGAATCCGTTTCCCGGGCCCGTCCGGCGGGAGCGAAAGGAAAGTATCTCAAGAATTGCGTTCTCTCGGCCACTTTCTCCCCAGGCATCCCGATTGCGGTGACCGAGGCGGCCGCCGGATCGGAAGATTAAAAGAAGGAGCGAAAGCCAGATGAAAGAAGAAAAAGCCATAGTCATTGAAACGATGCGGGAGTGGGTGAAGTCCTCACCTTATCTGATTGTGCTCGATTACACCGGCATGAAGGTTTCGGAATTTTCAGAACTGCGTGGACGTCTCCGCAAGGTCGGTGCCGCCGTGAAGGTGGTGAAGAACACGCTGTTCAAGCGTGCCCTCGGGGAGGCCTCCTGGCCTGCGATGGACAAGGATCTGGCCGGTCAGACGGCAGTGGTTTCCGGCGGCCAAGACGCCCCGGCGGCGGCTAAGGTGATCAAGACTTTCAAGGCGGAGTTCACCCGTCCGGCCGTTCGGGCCGGGGTGATGGACGGGAAGATCCTCGGGGTGAGTGAAATCACCATGTTGGCGGATCTGCCTTCCGCCGAAGTATTGCGGGCGAAGCTTTTGGGTGCCATTGCGGCCCCAGCCTCGACGCTGGTCCGCCTGTTGGCGGAACCTGGTTCGCGCCTGGCCCGCGTGGTTCGCACCAAAGCGGAGGCGGCTCCGGCCGCCTAAGGAATAGGATGTACATGAAAGGCAGCAACTTCGTGTTAGCCCGGGAGCCTTTCCGGGATAATTCGATCACGGGTGTGATCGGCTAACC
>RGYX01000186.1 GCA_010031845.1 Verrucomicrobiota bacterium | reverse complement strand
GCCGGGCCTAGGCCCGGCTTTCAAAGTTAACCCCGCTCAATCATGGCGTAGGCGCTGTGGTTGTGGATGCTTTCAAGGTTTTCCGCCTCCACGCGATACCAAGTGATGTCCGGATGCGACTCGCACTTCAGGGCCACGGCCCGGACAAGATCCTCCACGAAGACCGGACGATCGTAGGCCTTCTCGGTGACATGCTTTTCATCGGGCCGCTTGAGCAGGGAGTAGATTTCCGAGCTTCCGCAGACTTCCACCAGGGAGACAAGTTCCTCGATCCAGACCGGATGGCGGAAGGTGACCTCGAGCCGGACATAGCCGCGTTGGTTGTGGGCTCCGCGGGTGCTGATCGCTTTGCTGCAAGGGCAGAGTGTGGTGACGGGGACGGTCACCGCCACCTTGAAGGTGAGATCGTCGCCATGCAGAACGGCATCGAAACGGGTTTGGTAATCCACGAGGCCAGGGGAACCGCTGACGGGTGCTTTTTTCTCGATAAAATAAGGGAACTCCAGTTCCAAATGGGCGGATTCGGCATGAAGCTTGTCCTGCAGGGCGCGGAGAATTTTAGGAATGCTCTGGACGTGAATGAGGCCACCATGATCCTGCAAAACTTCCAAAAATCGGCTCATGTGGGTGCCCTTGAACTGGTGAGGCAGGTCGACGGCCAAGGCGACGGTGGCCACGGTGTTTTGGGTGGCGCGGGAGCGGTCCCGAACCACGATGGGATAGCGGAGTCCTTTCACCCCGACCTTATCGATCCGAAGGTTGCGGAAGTCCGGGGAGGATTGGGTATCGTGGAGCTGTCCCTTCCGAGCGCGGGATTTCTTCATAACACAACCATGATATTGAAAATCCTCCCCAAAGAAATCGGCGATTTTCGTTCGACTTGGTCCCAGGGGGATGACGAGCCCCGCCTAGCGCACGGTTAAAAAACGTTTAACTTTTTCCCATGAGCTTTATGCGGCGACATGGGAAGAGCTTCCTCACCGGAATCTCGGTGTTGGGGTTGGCGGTGGCTGGTCTTGGATGGCTGGCGGCCAGCTTTCTGGCCGACTTGGCCACCAGAATCCCCCCCACGGCCCGTCCGGCACTGAATCCATCCCGGCTGGGTTTGGTTTGTGAGGAGGTCGAATTACGGGCTGACGACGGCAAGAAAATTTCCGCTTGGTGGATGCCGAAAGGGGATTCGCAGGCTCCGCCGGTGGTGGTCTTGCATGGATTGGGGGCGAGCAAGGCGCACATGATCGACTATGTCCTTTTGGCCCAGCAGGAGGGGCATCCTGTTCTGGCGATTGATTTTCGTGGTCACGGAGAGAGTGATCCCAGCCTGACCAGCATCGGATATTATGAGAGCCACGATGTTTTGGCTGGAATGAAGTTTGTCCGGGAGCGGGGGGCGGGCGATCCGGTTCTATGGGGGACTTCCATGGGTGCCGTATCGGCCCTGATGGCGGCAGAAAAGGATGGAGCCGCGGCGGGGGTGATTGCGGATGCGCCATTCGATACATACCGCAACACGATCCTGCATCATGCCAAACTGATGTACGGCTTGCCGGAGTTTCCCCTGATCGACCTGGCTTGCCCGATGATTGAGAGCCGCGTCCATTTCCGGATGTCCGAGGTGGATTGTCTGAGGGCGGCAGGAAACATCCGGGCGCCGATGTTGGTCTTGGCGGGGGAGTTGGATGAGAGAATGCCGGCGGCCAGCCGGTCCCAAGGATTTTTGGATCATTCCGGGAGAGGGACATGAGAACCGTAAATTCGGAGCAGAATTCCGTAAAAGAATTTCCCTATTTCTAAAAACGATTCATGCAGGGAGATCGGGGTTATCAACCACCCGCTGAAATACCTTTGTCTAGATTCAAACGAGGCCTATAGAAAATGGGATGCGAATGGTGGTGCTGGTCATGATGTTGCTTTGCGCAAGCTGCCCGGGGAGGGCAGACGAGTCCCCTGGCGAGGCAAAAAACATCTATGGGGTCCTCATGCAGGGGATTCAAGACGGCGACGTTTCCGTATTTCAAGAGTTAGGCAGCGAAGCCTTTCGAAAGCAAATGACGCCCGAATTTTTCCAATCCTCCCAAGTGAAAATCGGGATGCGTAAAAATCTCCAAAAACCACCAGGAAATATTCTTGTGGAAGATTATTACCCAGAAAAATCAGGAACAGTTGCTAGCCACTCTGGTTTTGCAGGACAACAAGGTAGCGGCATTCTACTTCCAATAGTTCTGATTTTGAATGAGATGCGGAGCAATCGGCCCTGCCTAGCCGAAAGTTATTGACACTTTGTTATCAAATTATAATTAAGGGTAATGAATAAAAAACTCATTGAGTGTGGTGCCGTGATTGGCTGTTTAGTTGCCCTGGTGCTTCTTGTGGGGTGTGCGCAAAATTATCCCACGCACATTGTTTATTCCGATACAGCAGACGGTGCGGGAGTGAGCACCGGAGTGAATTCCTGTCAATTTAACGTAACCACCGGGCCTCGTTACAGCCAGGCCTCGGCGGCGACCAAAGAGGGTGATGTGGGGGACAAGAGCGGTGAATCCACAAGGCATTCCATTTTATTCGGTTTAGCAGAATGGGGAAACAATGGCGCAGGTACGGCAGCCCAAAATGGGGGTGTCCGTGCGGTGAAAACCGTGCAGAACAACGGAATCGATGTTCTCTGGGGCGTGGTATATTCACAACAG
>RGYX01000185.1 GCA_010031845.1 Verrucomicrobiota bacterium | reverse complement strand
TATGACCCCTTCGAGCCAACATTTATATCGCTTCCCTTGGGTCCCGCCAAGGCAAACCCTTGGCTTGCGGATTCCACTCGCCTTGACCAATCTAGCCCAATGAAACGACTGATCCTCGCAACCCTCCTTGCCTCCCTTGTCCTGACCTCCTGCCAGCAGGCACCCCCTGGATCTGATGCTGAAGACGAGCGTAACCCATTTTTTCGTCAAGCCAGCAAAGATGTTGCCGATCTCAACTACCCTGCTGCCATCAAACAGTTTGAAAAGGCCGTTTCGCTCAACCCAAATGTGGTCAAGGCCTACTTGCAGATCGGCTTGCTCTACGGCGACAAATTAGGCGACCCGGTTAGCGCCATTTACTTCTATCAAAAATATCTGGAGGCTCGGCCCAACGCCTCGGAGCGGGAAGAGGTTTTGGCCGCCATGGAGAAGGCTAAAATCGATTTCGCCCTCAGTCTAACCAACACGGGAATCCAAAATGCGGCCGAGATCGCCAAGATCAGCAAGGAGAACGTAGACCTCAAACAACAAATCACCCAATTGCAGGGTACTTTGGCGGCCAAAGAGGCTCAGGTTTCGCAAGCGGCCGGCGCGGCTGTTCCCCCCAAAGCGACTCCCGTGAACACCGTGGTTCCGGCGGCTCCTTCCAGTGGATCAGGCGGCGAAAAAAAGCCCAAGGGCCTGCCGGCGAAAAGTCAGGAGACGGCCGCTAAAGCGACCCCTGCAGCTGACCTTCCCTCGGTGCCTCCGGCAACCCCTCCAGCCGCCCCTGCCGATTCCAGTGCCGTGGGCCAGACCGTTGGCAAACAGCACACCATTGCGAAGGGCGATACGCTATGGAAATTAGCCAAAACCTACTACCCCGCCTCTCTGGACCTGAATGAGGAGATTAAAAAAATCAAAGCTGCGAATCCAGGCATGGATGACCGCAATCTTAAGATTGGAACCGTCATCAATATTCCATGAACCGGATCCGCAGCATGGGAGCCATGGAGGGCATCGGAGCTGAACTCCATCAACGACAACAGGAGTTAATTGATCTCCAACGTCAACAGCAGGAACTGGAACAAAGAAAGCGCCAATTGGAGGAGCTGAATACCCGGCGCATGGAGCTTATCGAGGGACAAAGGGAAATCCGGGATCGGCTCCTCAGGGCGGTCGTCATCCTGGAAAGGGCGGAGGGACAGGGCCGCAAGGAAGTCGAACAGATGCACGAAACGAGGCAGGTATTCAGCGAGCAGCTGTCTGAAATCAACGATATTAATCCTTCTGAATGGGCCGCCACCGACATTGAGGGCGAACTTTCAAAGGCTTTAGCCAAGGTGGATCAGGCACAGGCGATCTACACTCAATCCCGAGCAAAGTTGGACGCCCTCCGCGGGCGCGACCTGGAACCAGAAACCGGTGCGGGGGATGAGTCGGGAACCGCCCACGCCTCTTTGCCGGCTGATTCATTCCTCGAGAATCTGCAAAGAGGGTTGGCCTTCAATCTACCCTTAATCCTTGCGATCTTGCTTGGGATCGCCCTTTTTCGGCTTCTTAAATAAAACCCTGCGGTCGTCTAGATCGCAAAGAGCACTTATTTCCACTTATTCCCTTCCCCAAAAGGGCCCATTCTTGCCAAGTTGATATTTTCACCAACCATGAAATCGTTCATGGCCATGATTGGACTGAAACGAGACCCGATTCAGGAGGAATTGCGCCGGCTCAGTCGGGAATCCTCTCGATTGGGTCAGACGGCCCGCCGTCTGGTCGAGGAAACCGCCGTGGTGGACTCCGGGCGACACCGCCCCATCAACTCCGTTTCCCCCACCTCCCAGGTAAAACACGAGCCTGTTCTACTGGTGGAGAGTCGGATGGCTCGAAGAAAAGTTATGCTGGCTGCGGTGATCGCCGCAGCCTTGGCCTGGCTTTTATTCAGGATTTTGGCCAGCGTTCCGGCCTAATCGATATCGCTATTTCTTTTTTTCGGGCTTGGTCGGCTTGGGGGATTTTCCCTTGTCCTTAGCGGACTCCTTGACGGGCTCCGGCTCGGGTGCAGGTCTTTCCACCCACTCCAAGAGAGCGGTGGGAGCGGCATCACCATAACGGGCACCAAGCTTGAGAATTCTGGTGTATCCTCCCGCACGGTTTTTGAACCGGGGAGCG
Source organism: Verrucomicrobiota bacterium (assembly GCA_010031845.1). Taxonomy (GTDB): domain Bacteria; phylum Verrucomicrobiota; class Verrucomicrobiia; order Methylacidiphilales; family Verrucolacustridaceae; genus Verrucolacustris. The sequence goes on along the minus strand of RGYX01000185.1, from coordinate 551 downwards.
ATTTCGGCGAAAAGCTTGTGCACCAGATCACTCTCATGCAAGGCCGCCACCGCCAAACGCCGATGATGCAGGCTTCCCTTTTTTCCCAAGGTGACCAACTTCTCGGCAACCGGTCGGGCTGCCTTGGCGCGGGCGACGGTGGTCCGAACCCGCTCATGACGGATCAGCGAGCCGACCAAATTGGCCAACATGCTGTCCCGATGCTGGGACGTACGCCCTAGTTTGGCTCGGTTACGGCCGTGCTTCATGCTTGGCCATTCGTTCCCGCGGATTCAACCGGCGGAACCACCGGAATGCTGGTCAGAAGAGAGGAATCAAACTTCATGCCCAAGGAAAGTCCCAGAGAAGTCAGCTTGTCCTTGATTTCATTAAGCGACTTCTTGCCGAAATTGCGGTACTTCAGCATTTCCGCTTCCGACTTAAGGGCAAGTTGACCGACCGTGGTGATGTTGGCGTTGTTTAGGCAGTTGGCCGCACGCACCGAGAGTTCGATCTCATTCACACTCATGGCCAGCAGCTTTTTCAAGGCCGTGTTTTCCACCGGTGCCTCA
>RGYX01000184.1 GCA_010031845.1 Verrucomicrobiota bacterium | reverse complement strand
TCAAAAGCCGGTTTCCGTCCTTACGGACCAATTCCATTTTCAGATAGGAAGGTTTTACGGGCTGGTTCCATTCCCCCAGTTCCTGTTGGGCCCGGGGATCCCAGACGAACCATTTCAGATTTTGAATATCCTGCATCAGCAAAAAGCGATTGGTCTCCCCCCCAAGCCTTCCCCGGCCCGGGGATGAGTTCGTAAATTCAAACCGCTCAACCAGATTCAAAACCCGGCCATCTCCCGTGGGGGATTTTTCCACCCGAAACTCAATCACTTTCAACCCCTCGTAGCTGTCCGGCAAAATGGCTAGCGGAGCGTTGGTAAAAACGAGGTCATACCCGCCCGCCCGGGAGACCAACCCCAATTGGGATTTGAGGGGCAGGTCGAGACAAAGCTGGCGCAGGAGCGCAAACAGGCCGCTCACCTCGCGGTTCCGCATACTGTACTGCCCCGCCGCATTCGCCCCGATGACGGAAAATTGGACCAATTGAAAAATGACCCCAAAAATGAGGATCAGGATGGCCATCCCCAGGGTGACCTCGATCAGGGTAAAGGATCGGCTGGCTTTCATCGCTGGGGCCATAGCAGAAAAGAAACCGCATCGAGACTATCGCCGTTTTTGCCCGCCGCCCGGGCCCCGGTCAAAAACCAGCCTTGTATCTGGCGGTTGGCCGCCGGGTTGCTGCCGGTGAGAAAAATCGGGTCGGCCAGGCGGCAGGAGCTCTGCAGTTCCCAGGTCTGGTATTTGGCCTCGGTCTGCCACTGTTTGCCCCGGTCCTGCAGGTTGTTGGAGGCGGCCAGAATCCGGGCCGCCAGCGATTCGACCGCCTGCCGCCGTTGACTGGTCCGCATCATTTCCACGTTGATTCCGAGAACGTCGTTCAACGCCACGGCAAAGCCCACCGCGGCAAAGGCGAAGACCGCCACCGCCAGCATGACTTCAATCAAAGTGAAGGATCTTGATGCGTTTTTCATCGGCGGTCCGGCTTCTCTGTCATCGTTTCCCCGGTCAACGCACCAAAAGAGAACTGTTCGACATTCTCATCATGTCGAAGCCTGACCCGGATGGGCTCCACCAATCCTGAACCGGTAAACAGCCACGGATAATCCTGCGGCTTTCCCCATCCCCGCCGACCCAACGCCATATCCTGGGGGGTGATCACATCCATCGAGACGCCTTCGGGGAAGGCCTCCCCGCCCACAGCTTTGGCGTTCAATATCACTTTCTGCTCCCGGCCAAAACGCAATGCGTTCTCCCGGGCCTGACCGGCCTGCTCCTCCAGAATTTTGCGGGCTCGGGCCAATTCCTTGTCCCCTCCGGTTGACGTGAGAAACACCACCGCCCCTCCCATAAAAACCACTCCGATGCCCACGGCCAGCATGACCTCAAGAAGGGTGAATCCAAATTGCGCCCCTGCCCCCGGCCGCCGCTTCATCCGGCCCGCCTCTCCGAACCCGCTAGTTCGAGCTGATATCGTCACCCCCACCACGATCATCCTTCCGGTCGGGGCCCGTCGAATAAACCTTGAATCCCTTGGCTGAGGAGGAGTCCACCTTGTACTTGTAATCCTGTCCCCAAGGATCCTTGGGCAACTGCTCGAATCCTTTCCCTTTTCCGACCAGCGCGTTCAAACCTTGGGCCTCCGTCAACTGTACTCCCCCGCTTTTCATTTCAAACATGCGTACCTGGGTGGTGATGGCCTGCAGATCCCCCCGGGCTCTTTGCTCCTTCGCAAACTCCAGATTTCCCGTGAGCATAAAAATGGCCGAACCCATCAACACCGTGATGATTCCCACCACCAGCATGATTTCGATCAAGGTAAAACCGGCCGAGGCCGCCAAACCAATCGAGGAACGTTTTTTCATTCTTGTCTTAAGCCTACGACAGGCGCTCCGGAAGACAATCCCGTCCTCAAGCGGGGCAACGAAAAAGACTTGGCCGGCAAACTCTTGTTGGCGGTAGCCGGCGCCGGCGCTTGGGCCACCGCCTTTCCCTCCCCAAAGACCACCTGCAGCCGGAGGTTTCTGAGCGTCGCTCCGGGGGACCCGTTGGCCAGCTGAACATCCACCTGATTTTCCCCACCCTTCAGCACGCCCACCGGAACAAAGGCCCAGATTTTCCTCCAACCGCCATACAGAACCGCCCCCCCACCGGGCTCCGATCGGTAACCGGGATCATCCAACCCGGGAGACTCGACCGCAACGCCTGCCAACGCCCGACCATTGACCCAGAGCCATGGCTCCTCCCCCGGGGAAAGCCCGGCCGCCTCCGCCTCGAAGCGTCCGTAAACGGGCTGTCCAGAAATCGGGGACACAAACCGGACGGGAATCTGCGGCTCGATCTTCACGGGACCGGCATCCAACACCGCATCCATCACGGAACCCTTCTCCTCATCGGAGGGGGCCCGGCGCCCGCCATCCTGCAGTTCCTCGGCCGGAAATATTTTCCCGGCGGGACTAAGATAATAACCGGAGGAAACGGCCCACCCGGCCGCCAAGATCAGAGGCTCCACCCAATTGAATTCCACCCTCTCCAAAACCGGATCCGCTCCGGTGGATTCCACGATAAACTGCCCCGGCCCGCCGATGGTTCCGCGATCCAGCAGGAGCGTGCGTTGGTGCAGGTCCGCCGCATGCTCGTACAAATTTCCGCAAAGGGTGATCGATTTTCCAGGTTCCTGCCAAATGACCCGGGCGAAACCTCCGGAGGTTTC
>RGYX01000183.1 GCA_010031845.1 Verrucomicrobiota bacterium | reverse complement strand
CCAGAAGCAGGAAGGCTAGACAGAGTAGGGATGTGTTTCTCATGGAGGAGGTAGGTTACGTGGGGCTGGCGCCTGATTCGATCTAAAACTGATCTTTTTCTGGTCGGCCGGGGCGGAAGCGGACTTGGTTTCCGAGATCAGATCCTCCAGCACCCGTTTTCTTTGCCGGGCCTCCTGGCCTTGGGCTGAGTCCGGAGACTGGGTGATGACCTCATTATAGTAAACCAGGGCGGCGGTGTAGTTTCCTGATTTCTCATAAAACTTGGCTACGGACAGCGAACCGCCGCTGAGACGCTGTTGAAGCATGGCCACATTTTCCGCCGCCTGTTCGGTCTTGTCGCTGCGCTTGAAGCGAACGAGATAGTCCTGGAGGGCTTCAATTCCCTTCTGGGCGGCAGTTTGGTCATACTCCGGCTGGCGTGCGGCCTTCATCCAGACGAAGCCAATCTGATATTGGGCATCATCAATCAGGTCATTCTTGGGGTATTTGTCCATGACCTCCTCGTAAAACTTCACGGCTTCCGGCCATTTTTTTTGTTTTTCCCTGGCCAATCCGCAGGAAAAGGTGGCCAAAGGAGCATAGGGACCAAAGGGTGCGGCCCGGATGATGGTTTGGTAGATTTCCACCACTTTATTCATGGCAAACATGCGTTCAATGGCCAGATCCCAGTACTGGTTGGCGGTCGATTCTTCCACGAGTTTTTTATAGGCCTTATAGGCATCCCAATACTTGGTGAGGTGTTCCAGCATTTCGCCCGACTTGTATTGGGCTTCAGCCTTGTGGAAGTCGTCGGGGTTCTGTTTGGCGAAGTCCTGATAGATTTTGAGGGCCTGGTCGAAATATTTGATGGAATTGGCATTGGCTTCGCCCCCGCGTTTGTCTGTCTCCTCCCGCAGGCGGCGGGCTTCCTCACGGCGTTCTTTTCCAAGTTCACGGGCCGACTCCGCCGCTTCCTTGTCCCCCAGTTCGGCGGCTCGGTCAGCGGCGGCAAACTGTTCGTCCGCCTCCCGTTCAATGGCTTCAGGATATCCGATTCGAAGGTAAAACCTTCCCCCGGGGTGTAGTTCGTGAAATTGAGGGGGATGGTGGTGTTTCCCTCCGCCAACCAGTCTCCCTTGGCGTCGATGTATCCCCATGAGGGACCTTGGGCGTCGCCATTGAGCAGGCGAGAGCCGATCCGGACGCGGGCTTTTCCCCCGCGAAATCCATTTTGGACCGCCTCGATCTTCGCGGTGGTGTCTTGCCGGCCGTCGGTCCCCACCCGGGACGGCGCGCCCTTGGCCGGGAGGGCGGCAGAGACTTTGGCTTCTTCGATGATGACCTTGCCCAGCGGATCCACAAACATCCAGTTGCCCCCACTGAAATTGTTGTCCTCCCGTTTTCCGCCGAGGTTCACGGCCGCCAGCCCTTCAGAAAAAGGGAAGACCTCATCATATTTTGGAGGAACGGTGAAGATGCCGTTTCGGTCGATGAATCCCCATTTTCCGTCCGCCATGGCCCCACATCGGTCTTCCTGGAAAAAATACACCTGGGCAAACTTCGGCGGGATGGCCATTTCGCCGCTCTTGTTGACGAAACCCCACTTATCCTCCCACTGGACTGCCGCCAGTCCTTGCCGAAAAACGGCGGCATTCTCATACTTCGGATCAATCAGGAATTTGCCCGCACGGTTGATAAAGCCCCATTTTCCATTTTCTTTGACGGCGGCCGTCTGATCGCTGAAGAGATAGGCGTCCTCAAACCTCGGTTCGATGACGAACTTGCCCTCGCCGTTGATATATCCCCATTTCCCATCTTTTTTGACTGCGGCCAAAAAATCAGAAAAGGGCTGGGCGTTCTCGTATTGGGGCTCGAGAATAAACTTTCCCAAATTATTTACGTAGCCGTACCGACCCCACCACGCCCGTTTGGGTTGAAGGTCGAGACTGGTATCTGACTGGGAGTAGCCCGTGCGATCGGCCCCGAGAATCGTCAGAAGTAAAAAGGCTGTGGTCCAACAAGCGGACGTATTCTTAAATATCACAGAATCAATATTTTAGTCCCAAGAAGGCCTGCGTCAAGATGGCCAAATTTAGGTAGGAATGGCCCTTTTTTCATATACTGTTGGGCTGATGGAAAGGTCGTTACGGCTGCCTCTGGTCCTTTTTCTATGGCTGGGGCTATCATTTGGCGTCAGGGCAGAGCAGGAAAAGATACCCCCTGCGGCAACTGAGTTCACGGTGATGGCCTACAATGTGGAAAATCTTTTCGATCTCGATCGGGTGGCTTCCTACGACGATTACATCGAGAATCCGTCCGATCCCCATAGTTATGGACCTGAAAAACTTAAGCGAAAGCTAAAGACGATCACTACGGTCCTCAAGAAGGTTAACGGAGGCAAGGGGCCCGAGGTGGCGATTCTCAACGAATTGGAGGTGGATCACACTCCGGAGTCTGCCGTGGCCGACCCCAAGGCGTTTTTAAAGAAGTACGAGGGGACCACCTATGAAAAGATGCTCTCCACAGACCTGAACGACGAACTGCGCGGTCTGCCTATTGAGGCGTGGTTATTGAAGGCCCTGGAGGATGAGGGGATGAAGGGTTATGACATGGTGATTGGTGATCTTCCCCAAAATGCAAAGCAACATGAGGACGCCATTAAGGTCGGGGTTCTTACCCGGTTTCCGATACTTTCCCACCAGACGTGGGATACGCCCTCCGCCCGTGGGATCCTTGAGGTAAAACTCCA
>RGYX01000182.1 GCA_010031845.1 Verrucomicrobiota bacterium | reverse complement strand
TCCTGAGAATCTTCAAGTGAGAGCGAACTTTCATTCCTCTCACCAGACTCTGTTCTTTCAATGAACTGAGGGCATAATCTTACATTCGCCGCAGATACCCAAGAACATTGCGGATTGGGTGATTTTTAATTGTGAACAACCTTGGGACAAAAGAGGCCTTCTCCTATGAAAAAGGGCCTGTGAATTTGTCCACTCCATGCCGCCGGAAATATTCGTAAATGATCAGGGCTGAGTGTTTTTTTTCGTTTCCCCAGTCGAACTTGTGGCCCCCTTTTGCAGGGCTTTTAGCTTCTCCTCCAACCAGACCGGAGCTTCCCTCTGTAGGTCGCTCCCTACGTGCCGGTGCAAGAACCGCTCCAAAGCAAGCATCGCCGCCATTCGGTTGTCCGGGCGGGCAAATCCGTGCCCTTCATCCGCCGCCAGCAAGTACTCCACGGCTTGCTTTTTCTTTCGATAAGCCGCCACGATCTGGTCCGACTCCGCCTTCTTCACCCGCGGATCATTGGCCCCCTGAACCACCAAAAGCGGAGCTTTCATTTTCTCGACTGAGAACAGGGGTGACTGGGACTTTAACCGCGCGGCATCCTCAGGGTTCTGGGGATCCCCCACAAAATAATCGAACTGCCTTCGCACGGACTCCCAGTACGGCGGAATAGAATTCAGGAGAGTGAACAGGTTCGAAGGCCCGACAAATGAGGCTCCCGCCGCATAAAGATCAGGCGTGAAAGCCAATCCCGCCAAAGCCGCATACCCCCCGTAACTTCCCCCATAGATGGCCACTCTTTTGGGATCCGCGATTCCCTTGGCCACCAGATCCTTCACCCCCCAAGTCAGATCATCCTGCATCTTGCCCCCCCACTCATGCCTGCCCGCCGAGTAGAATTTCTTCCCGTAGCCGGTCGACTGACGGAAGTTCGGCTGCAGAACCGCTAGGCCCCGGTTGGCAAAAAACTGTGCCGTCCCATTGTAGCCCCAATAATCTCGGGCCCACGGCCCCCCATGGGGCATCACTAACAAAGGCAGATTTTTAGCCTCCCTGCCCGCAGGCAAAGTCAGATATCCGGGAACCTCCAAACCGTCGGAGGAGGCGTAGCGGATCGGCATCATGGGAGCCAGCTTCTCCTTGGGCAGGTCGGGGCGGAGAGCTCCAAATAAGACAGCTTCCCGGTTATCCCGGTCGAAAAGATAGTAGGTTCCCGGGTCGGTATCCCCGGATATCAACACTACCCAACGCCGGTCATTACCCGACATGTCAGCCAAACCCACTTCCTGGTTGGGAAACTGCTTCCGCAGAAATAGAAAATCCTCCTCGAAGCTCTTGTCTTTCCAATAGTTCCTTTTCCGGTCGTCGAAGTAGACCGTTCCCACTAACTCATCCGTGGCCTCCGAGAAAGCTGCCCGCGACAAATCCACCCTCCCCAACGGATCGGATTCCATCTTCACCAACTTGCCCGTTTGCGGGTCGATCTCGGCCAGATACGACAAATCCTCCTGCCCCACATTCGTCTCCAAGTAAACCGTCCGGTTTCCGGGGCGGAACTGGAATCCCCCCATCGACTCCTGCCAACTCACCTTGAGAATGGGAGCGGACAACTTCTTGCCCTCCACGCGCATCAGTTCGGTTCCGCCATCCTTCGTCATCCGCGTGACCATTCGCACCTTCCCATCCAGATCCGCAATGATGTCGGCACAGCCCTCCTTGTTTTCCCAGACAGGGGTCCTCTGCAACGTCTCCAGCGAGAGACGCTCCACATCAAAGTACTTCTCATCCCGCTCGTTCACCTGAATCAACGCCTCCCCGGGTCGCGCCTTCGGCAAGGCCATGACCATCGCCCGCGCGCCCGGCTTCAGCGGAACCTCTTGAGCCGCGGGCAATCCGGTCGCCGGATCTGCGGGCTGGGAAAGATCCAACCGTCGCAACCGGTAATTTTCATCCCCACCCGAATCCTGCGAAACCAGCAGATACCTGGAATCGCGGGTCCAACTGAACCCCGCGGGCGGGCGGGCCTTCTCGGCCGTGATCAATCTGGCCTGCTGGAGAGACTCCCCCCAGGCCACCAGATGCACATTCAAAATTCCGTCCTTTTCCCTGAGAAAAGCCACCCATCGCCCATCCGGTGAAAGCTGGGGGCTGGCCAAGGCCGGATTGCCGAAAAACAGTTCCCGATCGATCAAATTCGATCCATGGGAGGATTCTTCCGAACCCATTTTTTTACTGCAACCCGCTCCGCAGCCAAGCCACAGAGCCCATAGGACGAGAAGCCAACGTCGTGAAAGCATCCACTCTCTTAGACGAAAACCTTGGCGCGACCAAATTTCATCCCCCCTTATCCACGGCCACCGCCTTGGGGAGCCAGTCCCCTTGGATCGATTTCTTGCCCCGAAAAAGCTCCAACTTTGCCTCTAGTTCCTTCTTCTCCCCCTCCGAGGGCGACTTGCTCAAAGCCAACATGCTTGTTTCCTGCGCCCTGCGAAAATCTCCCATCTCCGCATAACCCGAGGCCAGAATACCGTACGTCTGGATCAAGGGCTCATCCTGCAGGGCGCGCTTGGCCAAGCTCACCGCCCCGGCTCCGTCCCGGAACTCCAAGAAAGGACAGGTCGCTTTGGCCCACGCCAGGGTCACCCGGTCCGTCGCCGTTTCCGGGGTTAGTCGCATCGCCCGCTTCAGATCGGCCTTGGCTCCCGCCGGATCCCCGGTTTTGGAAAGACAATAGGCCCTTCGGACCA
>RGYX01000181.1 GCA_010031845.1 Verrucomicrobiota bacterium | reverse complement strand
GGTGTGGGCGACCCATTCGATCGCCGGCAGCGAAAGCAGGTACGCATGAAAGAGAGCCTCGGTCGAGGGTTTACGGGAATCGACTTTAACCCGGGAATCCATCAGCACTTCGTCGATCTTCGCATCCGGCAAATCATCGGCCTCCCAAAGCGGGGCCAGCACCGAACGCCGACACTCGGTGAAAGAGTCTCGTTCGGCCGTGGCCAGAGAAGTGCCGCTGGCCTTGACCCAGAAGGTGTCCGACCCGGATCGGGTGGAGGTATTTCCCTCGCCCAAAATGGCAAAGCGAGCCGGATCCCTGCCGATTCGGCGGGATAGCTCAATCAGCTTTACCAAGGGAGTGTTCTTCGTTCCCGATCGGGTCGTGTGACTCTTGTTTCGCTTCATCGGGTTTTTCCTTGAATCATCGATTGCGGAATCCGCCGGGCTTCCATCTGTTTGGCGGATGCGTCCGTGATCAATCGCAAGGGTTCGCTCAACGGACCCAATAAGGCGGCCGCTTGTTTCCCGATTTTATCTGAAGTCAGCAAGACGAATGACCGATGGCTTTGCCGAATGACGGCTCTCTGCAGTTCCACCACCTCGGGAGCGCTGTTCCAAACGCCGTTTTGGTTCAGTCCTTCGGCCCCCAGAATGGCCACGTCAAATTTCCATTTACCGATAGAGTGAATCGCCTCAGCTCCCAAAAGGAGGGACTGACGCGGAATCAGGCTCCCCCCAAGGACATGCAGGGAAACCGAAGTGGAAGCGAGATAGTCCACCACTGGCAGGCTGTTAGTCACCACCTTGAGACCTGGAATATCCGCTTCGGGCAAAAGGCGGGCCAAGGCATAAGGAGTCGTTCCCCCATCGATGTAAACCGTGAATCCGGAGAGAAGATAAGGCAAAGCCTGCCGGGCCAGTTCCTGCTTGGCCGGAGCTTGCACGCGAAGTCGCTCGTGGAAGGTGGGAAAACGGGCGGTGAACCTGGCCAAGGCGCCGCCTTTCCAATTCACTGAGATCCCGGCGCGCGGTGGCCGGACTGATCGAGAGTTCCTGGCAGATGCGATCCAAGGCCAAATAACGGCCATTTTGCAGCAAGTCGGCCAACAACTGCCGACGGGCCTCGACCACATTCTTTGCCACTCTCATCAATAACGATTCCACACACTTATATGATTGTTTTCAATCATATAAAATATTCGATGCACATTTGATGATGTCTTGACATCTTTTATGTAGGCATCATGGTTCATATATGCGTACGACCCTAACCATTGATGACGATCTGGCCGCCATCTTGGAGAGGGAAACCCGCCGCAAAGGCATGAGCTTCAAGGAACTGGTCAATTCCGCCCTCCGCCGGGGCTTGGTCGCAGAACAACTGGTTTCGGCCAGAAAACGGGTAGTCACCCGCCCCCACCGTTTCGGCTTCAAGCCAGGGATCGATCTGGACAAGCTCAACCAACTTGCTGACGAACTGGAGGTGGAAGCCTCGCGGAACAGGCGTTCACGTTGATTCTCCCGGACATCAGCGTTCTGATGCATGCCCACAACCCGGATTCCCGGGGCCATGCCAAAACCCGCGCCTGGTGGGACAGTGTCCTTGCGGGAACCGAGGGCGTGGGCCTGGCGTGGGTGACCATCTTGGGATTTATCCGGATCGCGACCCACCGCGGAATCATGGATCACCCCATGCCGGTGGCGGAGGCCTGTGCAAGGATCGACGAGTGGTTGTCCCTGCCGCAGGTGCACATTCCCCTCCCCGCAGAGGGACATTTCACCCGGCTGCAGAGAGCCCTGGAGGATCTGGGCACCGCGGGCAACCTCACGACCGATGCCCACTTGGCCACCCTGGCCATCGAACGCGGCTACACGCTTTGCAGCACGGACGCGGACTTCTCGCGGTTCCCGCGGCTGAAATGGTTCAATCCCCTCGCCCCGCGCGGCTGAGCGTTCCCCAGCTGAATCCATACGCCGCGATCACGGCAAAACATACCAAAGGAACTGCAAACCCGACCGACATGTTCCAACGGTCCCCCACCCATCCCATCAGCTTGGGCAGGAGCGCCCCCCCCATGATTGCCATGACAATAAAGGAGGAGGCCAGTTTCGACTTCTCCCCCAACCCGTGGATGCCCAACGCAAAGATGGTCGGGAACATCACCGACATGAAGAAGAGGCCAGTTTCGACTTCTCCCCCAACCCGTGGATGCCCAACGCAAAGATGGTCGGGAACATCACCGACATGAAGAAGAAGCTTAGGAAAAGCGCCACCACCGAAATCCAACCCAGCTTCCCGACAATCACCGCCATAAGAATGGCGTTGATGACCGCATAAGTTCCCAAAACCCGGTGGGCGGAGTATTTGCCCAAAATTCCCGATCCTGTCGCTCGGCCCAATAAAAAGAGGGTGAATCCGAAATAAGCCAAAAGTTTGGTGGCCCCTTGCTCTCCTACAAACCAGTCCCCGTTCCGATTCTGAACCCCTGATTCCCCTCCCAGCCAGAAGCAGTTGCGCCAACCCTCCCTCACGGCGGGTATTTCCGAGACGATGTAGTTGATGAAAAAACTGAAAATGCCTGCCTGGGCCGCCACATAAAAGAATTGCGCCACCACCGCCATGACAAAGTGGGGATGCGACCAGATGGATTTGGAGGAGCCTTGGGTCGAATCCGTTAGATGATACTCATCAGGGGCCTGCACCTCAGGCAGCCGAACGAGAAGGAAGACAAAGGCCAAAAGAAGAAC
>RGYX01000019.1 GCA_010031845.1 Verrucomicrobiota bacterium | reverse complement strand
TTTCAGGGGCCGCAGGCCTCCCGGCGTGGGCAGGGAGATCATGTCGCCCGACTTGAGCCGTCGGCGACGGGCGAAGTTTTCCGAGACGATGGCATAGTCTCCCGTTCGGCAGAGTTCGTATGGGTCCTCGGCAATTTTGGAGAGGAAGGTGAGGGGGTTGTAGACGCGAAGGACATCAAGTTTGCAGGCGGCCAGTTTGGCTGGTTGGCCGTCGAGAAAGAGTCGGATTTCGCGGTAGCTGCCAACGGCACGGATGCCAGGAGTGGCGAGGGCGATCATCTCGGCTTGAGGATCGAGCGGTTCGAGGGCGCCGGCGACAAGGTTGGTGGAAGGGGCGATAAACAGATCGGCCTTGATGCTTTCCCCGATCCATTGGTCGACGGTGACGCGGAAGCTGTGGACCATGATGGTCACGCCCACGGCCATGGCCACCGAGGCGCGGCCGCGAGCCCGTGGCGGTGAAGTCCACGGAGGAAGGAGGAACGGGCCAGGACGAAGGTGGCCAAGGGAAAGCAGGGTAAACGGGCAAAGAGGCGACCAAGTCCAGGAGCCAGAAAGGCGGTGGTAAGGAGGATGCCCAGGGCGGCGAGAAATCCGGTGCGGGGCAGTTGGGCATACAGGGCGGTGGCGGAAAACAGAAGGGTGGAGAGAAGACAGATGGCCGCGAGCAAGAGCGGGGTGTTGGGGCGAGAGGAGGAGTGGTCCGCTACCGTGCCGGGCTGAAGGGCGTCGACGGGGGAGACTTGGGAAGCTTCCCGGGCCGGCCACCAAGCCGCGAAACCGGCGGCCAAGAGCCCGGCGAATCCGGCTCCGATCAGGCTCCATGGATTGACGATCACTTCGCGCATGCTGAGGAGAACGTAATGGGAGGTGACGGTGGAGGCGACGCCTTGCAAAAGATAGCCGGCAACGCGCAAGCCGAGAAAAATACCCAGAAGGGAGCCGCCCAAGGCGAGCAGCAGGGACTCTCCGATCAGAAGGGCAATGACCGCATGGCGATCCATGCCCAAGGCGCGGAGCAGTCCAAGTTCGGTCCGGCGGCGGACGACGTTGGCGGCGACGGTGTTGGTGACGAGGAACATGCCGACGACCAAAGCGATGAGGGAAAGAGCGGTGAGGTTGAGTTGGAAGGCGCCGAGCATTTTTTCAACTTCCCGGCCCCTGCGCTCCGGTGAGCCGGCCCGGGCGTGGGCGGGGAGCTGCGGCGTGAGGCGTTCCAGAAGTTCACGACGGGGGGCATCCAATTTTCCGGAGGCATCCGGGCGAAGAAGGGCTTCTATGCGGTCGACTTGGCCACGGAGCCCGAAAGCAGTCTGGACGGTGGCAATGTCGGAGATGGCGAGGTGGTCATCGGCCCCCAAAAGATCAGGGGAGGGTTCGAGCACAAAACGGACACGCAGGCTGGCCTCATGTCCTCCCGAAACCGCCCGCAGCGTGTCTCCGATTTTCAGATGAAGCCGATCCGCGAGGGCCCGGGTGAGAGCAATGGTGTCCGGTTCGGAGACGAACGCGATGGCATCGGCCGGGGTGCGGAGGGCGTCTTCGAGTCGGTACGTGACGAGTTCACGATTGGAGAACGGATCGACACCCACCAGGTGCAGGAACTCGCCCGGGTGGGAGGGAAGGGAGGCAACGAGAGAGACGGTGGGGGTGACTTCCCGGACGGAGGGGTCCTGACGGAGTGTGGTGAGGAGGGTTTCAGGGAGCCGAAAGCCTTGCCCCTCGATGGTGAAATCAGGGCGACCGGCTACGAGGTCGAGGGAGGCCCGGAAGGAGCGGAGAGCGGTTTCGTTGACTGTTTGGATGGCCACAATGGCGGCGACGCCCACGGAGAGGGCGAGCAGGTTGAGAAGGGAGAGGGTTTTGTGCCGGAGAAAATCGCGCCCGCCATGGGCCAGAAAAATGCGAAGCGTGGAAAGCCAGTTCAAGGTCAGCTGGTGGAATGGATCCGGCCATCGACCAAGGCGATGCGCCGGTCGGCGGAGGCGGCAACCTCCGGGCTATGGGTGACGAGGACGACGGTGGTTTTTTGCTGGCGGGCAAGCTGGGTGATGAGTTCGACGACGGCGATACTGGAGGCAGAATCGAGATTGCCTGTGGGTTCATCGGCGAGAAGGACGGAGGGCTGATGAATGAGAGCCCGGGCGAGGGCGGCGCGTTGAAGCTGGCCGCCAGAGAGTTGATGGGGCCGATGATGAGAGCGATCGTTGAGCCCAACGGAAGATAGGAGTTCCTGGGCACGTTTCTGGCCGAGGGCATTGATCCGGCCGGAGAGGAGAAGGGGAAGCAGGACGTTCTCCTCGATCGTAAGAGTGGGAAGCAGATGAAAAAATTGGAACACGAAGCCGATTTTAAGACGGCGAAGGGAGGTGAGCTTGGCGTCATCCAAGGAGTGGAGGGGGTGACCTTCGAGGTAGGCTTGGCCGGCGGAGGGAGTGTCGAGGGCTCCGAGAATATGGAGAAGGGTGCTTTTCCCGCATCCGCTGGGTCCGGTGATGGCCACAATCTCCCCCGGAAGAATTTTCAGGGTGACACCCCTAAGGGCGTGAACTTGGGAAACGCCCGAGGAGTAGGATTTATGGAGATCGCGAGTCTCGAGCATAGGAAGGAGCAAATCCTATAGGTCAACAAGTTGTTAGAAAGCCCATAAATGAGCACCAATTAACAAGTTTAAATTTTTGTTGGACAAGGTTTTATAAAAAGCAAGCCTGTGTGCGAATAAGTTGGGAAGATTTAAGGCCTTTAGGTTTTTTAGTCCTGAGTCATGGAGGAGACTTTTAAACCTCCGATTTCTCGTCTGGCTAAGGCCTAAATAGCCAAACAGCTCGCTAAAACGCCCAGGTAACGGAGAGGGTGGGGCCGATCGAGTCTAGGCCGACATTTTCGTGTTCCGGTTCCGAGAGGCCGCCGTTGGAGATGTGCTGGTACATGGCGCCCACATTAACCGAGAGTTGATCCATGACCGGAATGCGTACCCCAATTCCGATCTCGAAGCTGAAGCAGAAGTCCTGGCCTTGGGAGTTGGGAGCACCCGTGGCATCGGTGAACATGAAGCCGACCCGGGATTCGAGATAGGGGATGACTGGCCAGCCTTCCTGAATGAAGTTATAGCGAGGACCAAAAAGGCCGCCGGTAAACCAAGGATTGGGGCCGTGGATGACAGGGGCATACATCCCGCTGAAGAGAAACTCGGTGTTTCCCCGGTTCCATCCCTCATTCCCGATTTCATCCAGTTGCCACCCAACCGTGATGAGTTGGGGGAGATAACGGTAATTGTTGGAGTTGTTAATTGAAAAGAGACCAGCCGTTTCGGCTGACAAGCTGACCACGTCTTCTCCAAAAAGGGATGAGGTCGTCACGGTATCGGGAGAAGGAGAGGTGGAAGGGCCTTTCGAGATCTCTGTGCCGGACCAACAAGTTGTGACTAAAGACCAAAAAGTAATAAAAAGACAGGTCTTGAGAAGATGTTTTTGCATCTCTCTGGCCGATCTTAAACACTTGGTGAGTAGAGTCATGGATACCACATATGGAATTGGCTTTATTTTTTCTAGAGAAGATTTTCCTGTTTGGGAATAACTTTTTATCTATATAAGTTTAAAAACAATGAAGAGTATTTGGATCACAGGGGGTGGTGGGTTTATCGGGTCCAACTTGGTTTTCGCCCTCCAGGAGGAGTATCCATCCGCTTGCTTGACGGTTCTGGACGATTTTAGGAGTGGTTCTTTTCCGAATTTGGAGGGGTTTAAGGGCGATTTTGTGGCGGCGGATATTTCTCGTCTGGATTGGGAGGGGCAGTTTGGGGGCAAGAGGCCGGATGCGATGTTTCACTTGGCTTCGATCACGGACACGACCCTTTTGGATCAAAAGGTCCAGACCCATGACAACGTGGAGGGGTTCCGCCGGTTGCTGGATTATCTAAGGCCGGCCAAAACCCCGATCGTCTATGCCTCCAGTGCGGCGACCTACGGAATTCGAGCCGGAGTGAATCGGATTGGGGATCCGCTCGCGCCGGCCAACGCCTATGCTTTTTCCAAGGTGCAGTTGGAAAATCTCGCCCGTAAAATGCAGGCGGAGGAGCCGTCCTGGCAGATTGCGGGGTTACGTTATTTCAATGTCTACGGCCCCCGGGAGGGACACAAAGGCGTGCCGGCCAGCATGGCGTGGCACCTGGCGGGGCAGATGCTGCTGGGCAAGCGGCCCCGAATTTTCAAGCATGGGGAGCAGAGGCGCGATTTCGTTTATGTGAAGGACATTGTCTCCTTCACTCTGGCGGCCATGAAGGCGGGCAAGAGCGGGGTGTGGAATGCGGGGTCCGGACAGCCGAGGAGTTTCAACGAGATGGTGGATGGATTGAATCGTGTCCTAGGCACGAAGTTGAGGCCCGAATATTTCGATTGCCCCTATCCCTTTTACCAAACCCACACCGAGGCGGACATGTCGGCCACCCGGCGGGATCTCAACATTGAGCCGAAGTTCACCCTCGAAAAAGGACTAGACGATTATTTCCAGTCGGGTTGGCTGACAAGGGGACGCGCAAAGATTTCCACTAAGAAGAAAAAGTAAACCGTTGTTTGATTAGGATTAGGATTAAGATTAGGAAAAGATTCGGCCTCGCAACTTTGCGAGGTGCTACGGGGCGTGGGGGAGGATGGAGACGTTTGCCCCGGGAATGGATTCGCTGATGGCTTGTCGCAGGTGTCGAATCTTCTGGTCGACTTCGGCCATTTTCAGTTCGGGGTGAAACTCCAGAAAAATCTCCAAGTAGAGATGGGGTCCAGAGCGGCGGCTGCGGATCTTGTGGAGTTTTTCGTAATCATCGATATGCCGAACCAGTTGGTTGAGGATGCGCAACTGGGTGGTCTCCTCTACGGTGGCATCGAGCAGGTCTCCCACCGAGGAAGAGGCCATGGCCCAAGCGGCGTGGAGCATAAACAGGACGCCGACCAAGGAAGCGAGCGGGTCAAGATACCAACTCCATTTTTCGGTGCGAAATAGATAGGCCAAGGTCAGGGCGGCCCCCATGGCGGCGTCAAAGCTGGCTTTGGAGAACCACAGACTGGACTGGGATTTCATGATGACGGAGGGTTGCCGGCCGGCCAGAAACCGCGTGCGGAAATAGATTCCGTAGCCGATGAGGGTGTAGAGGCTAAAAATCAGGATCCCGGGGAGGGTTCCATGAGCCACGCGGGGATGGGCCAAATGAACGGAAGCACGCCAGGAGACGAAGAGGGCGGAGAACAGCATGATCAGCCCGATGGTAAGGCTCACGAGATTTTCCAGTTTTCCGATGCCGTAGGTGAAGCGGTGATCAGGGGAGCGCTGGACGGCGCGAAGGGTGAGGAAAGCGGCCAGCACGGAGAGGAAATCGGTGAATTCCTTGAGCAGGTCGCTGAGGATGGTCACGGAGTTGGAAAAGCAGGCGGCGGTGCCCATAAGTGCCAGATCCAGCAGGCAGAAGAGGAGGGCCATCTGGAGGCTGCGTTCCCGGGTGCCGTTGGAGATGGGGGGATTCATGAGTGAGGCTGGTGAAGAGAAGGGCTTTCGGGTAGAAAGGGAAAGATGAAAATGGGACGCAGCGGATGGCAGGGGATTTTTCCCGGCGCGAAGCCGAAGGTTTTTACCCAGGGAGAGATCATGGTGGTGGAGGGTGGCTTGCCGAAGGATCTGCTGGTGATTTTATCGGGACGGGCCCGGGTGGAGAAGCGGATTCAAGGCCGGGATCCCCTCGTGTTGGCCAAGCTGGGCGCGGGTGAATTGATCGGTGAGTTGGCCATTCTCACGGGGGGCCGGCGCTCGGCCACGGTGGTAGCGGAAGGAAAAGTGGAGGCCTTGGTGATTCCGGCGAGCCGGGTCAAGGGTCTGCTGGGGGGAGGGGTCGGGGCCAAGGGTAAATTCCAACGTCAGATGCTGGAATCCCTAGCCCGGCGTTTGGTGCGGCTCCTGGAAAAGTTACCTGTCTATCAGGGGGCCTTCGGGGAACCCAAAACGGAAGCGGGTTTGCGGTCGGCTTTGGAGAAAATGTACGCCGGTTGGGCGGTCTAGTTAGGCTTTTGGCGGTTTAGTCTTTAGCCACGTATCAAGCCGAGAAGTTTCATTGTTCCCGCCATAACTAAAGACGAAATCGCTATCTCTTCTATTTCTCCCATACTGCCAGACAGTCTGCAACCCACTGCCCGCGGGCTTGGCGGGAAGGCCGGGCGGGGTAGTTTAGGGAGATGGCTACCCGAACGGCCGGGCCGAAGGCGATGAGCGCCCCCCATCTCAAGACGGATATCACGGAGAACCTGGGACGAGCAATGCTCCGTGCCCGGACGGTGGAAGACAAATTGGCCAGTCTTTACCGGGCGGGGAGAATTGTGGGTGGGGTTTATTTGGGCAAGGGCCAGGAGGGGCTGAGTGCCGCCGGCGGAGTTTCCCTAAAGCAGGGGGATGTGTTTGCTCCCCTGATCCGGGACATGGCGGGAAGGTTGGCTTTCGGTGAGCCATTGATCGATGCGGTGAGAACGTACCTTGGGTCCCGAATGGGGCCGATGAAGGGGCGCGACGGGAACATCCACCGGGGGGATCTTTCGCGTGGAATTCTGCCCATGATCAGCCATCTCGGGGCGATGTTGTCGGCCACCGTCGGGGTTTTGTTTGCGAAGAGGATGCGCGGCGAAAAAGGGGGCGTGGGGCTGACTTGCGTGGGGGACGGGGCGACCTCGACGGGATCTTTCCACGAGGGACTGAATCTGGCGGCAGTGGAAAAACTTCCCCTGGTCACCGTGGTGGCGGACAACGGGTATGCTTACTCCACCCCCAACCAACGGCAATATGCATGCACGGATCTTTTGGAAAGGGCCAAAGGCTACGGGATTGAGGGACACGGATTGGATGGAACGGATCCCGAACTCTGTCTCGAAGTGGTGGGACGGGCGGTGCAAAGAGCCAGGGACGGAGCCGGTCCGCAGCTGGTGGTGGGGCGCTTGTTGCGCCTATGCGGCCACGGGGAGCATGACGACGGCCGGTATGTGGACGAAAAGCTGAGGAGTTCCAGCCGGGGCCGGGATTGTCTGGTGGTGATGGAGGAAAAAATGAAGGGGAGAGGCCGGGGCCGGGATTGGGAAAAATGGAAAGAGGAGGCGCAAAGGGAGGTGGAGGAGGTGGTGGCGGAGGTTTCGGCCGAGCCGGTGCCGGATCCTTTTGAGGAGAGTTGGCGGGCCACGGTGACGGAGGGGGCAACGGAGGCTCTGCCGGAGGAATGAGTGTCACTTACCTCGAGGCCATTCGTGCGGCGCAGGAAAAAGCACTTCACGACGATCCCAAGGTGTTCATCTATGGGCAGGATGTGGGACGTTTTGGCGGAGCTTTCAAGGCAACCAAAAATCTGGCGGAGAAATTTCCCGGCCGGGTGATGGATTCCCCCATCTCGGAAGATGCGATGGTGGGAATGGCCGTGGGAGCCGCGATGGATGGGATGCGTCCGGTGGTGGAGATGCAGTTTGCCGATTTTTCAACCGTGGGGCTTAACCAGGTTCTCAACCATGCCGCCACGACTTACTGGCGGACCGGTCGGCCCTGTCCCATGGTTTTGCGGTTGCCTTCGGGCGGAACTCCGGGCAGTGGCCCTTTTCACAGCCAGTCGATGGAGACGATTTATTCGCACTATCCGGGACTCGTGGTGATGACGCCCGCCACGGTAGAGGATGCCTACAGCATGCTTTTGGAGGCGATCGGCATGGAAGATCCGGTCGTCTTTTGTGAGCACAAACTTCTCTATTATCATCTCAAGGCCGAATCCCTGCCCACCGAGGCGGTGCCGGCGTTCCGGGCCCGGGTGGCAAGGGCGGGTCGGGATGTGACCTGTGTGGCGTACAGTGCCATGCTGCATGAGGCCATGGCGGCGGCGGAGGAACTGGCGGCGGAGGGGTACGAGGCGGAAGTGGTGGATCTTCGGACGGTGAAACCCCTGGATACGGACACCATTCTGGCCAGTGTGGCCCGGACCGGCAGGTTGTTGGCCGTGGGCGAGGCGTGGCCTTGGGGTGGGGCTTCGGCGGAGGTGGTGGCGCGGGTGGCCTCCGAAGGTTTCGAGCTCTTGGATGCGCCGCCCAAACGACTGAACGCCAAGGACACGCCGATCCCTTATCATCCGAATCTTTGGGCAGCCCACCGACCGACGGCGGTGCGGATCGCGGCGGCTCTGCGTGAGGTTTTGCGTTACTAAGTCTGCATTTTTCGAAGAAGGGTTCGCTTTCCCTTTGCTTTGCCGATAGGAAAGGGAATATGAAATCTCCCTTTCGTTTGTTTTTGTCCCTCGGCTCTTTGGTGATGGTTTTTGCGGGTTGCTCCGGCAGTCCCACCGGAAAAGTCATCCAAGTCGCCGTATCTCCCTCCTCGCCTCCCATGCTTTTCAGCGAAGGTGGGGTGATCCAAGGAGCGGATTTGGACCTGTTTGAGGGTTATTGCAAGGCGAGGGGAATCAGCATGAAAATCACCCCCTACGACTGGCAGGGAATGTTGGGGGCCGTCTCCAGCGGTCAGGCGGACGTGGCTTTTTCCGGAATCTCGATCACCGACAAACGCAAGGAGGTGATGGATTTTTCCCAGCCCTACTATGACAACGCATGGCATCTGGTGGCGTTGAAAAGCCGGGGGATTAAGATCACCGATCTCGCCCAGTTGAAGCCTTACTCCATCGGCTACCCCCGGGGGATGGCCTACAATGATCTGATCAAAAAGGAACTGGAACCCAAGGGTTACTACTCGTTGAGCCAGGTGAAGCTCTATCCCTCCTACAGTGAAGTCATCACCGATCTGCAGAACGGAAATCTCGACCTGGCTTTTATCGAGGAGCCGGTGCTGGCCAACTACCTGAACAAAATGAAACTTCCTATCGAAAGTGTCCGCGTGTTCACCGGTTTCGACCGGCTGGGTTTTGCCTTTGCCCAAGGATCCAAGTACCGCGATGACTTTGACAAGTACCTGCAGGAACTCGGACCGGAAAAAGTGAAGGCCATCATTGACGCCCGGATGAAGTAAGGGCAGGAATTTCGTCACACGTGAGTTTTTGGAATATCCTGGCTCAGCTGGCGCAGGGCTTGGTCTACACCTTATGGGTGACCCTGGTTTGTAGTGCCACGGGGATGGCAGTGGGTTTGGCCGTCGCGGGGTTGCGCCGGATGGGGTCACCGATCCTGACTTCGATTCTCGATGGATATACCTATGTCTTCCGGGGGATTCCGGTTTTGGTGATGCTGTTCATGGTCTATTTCGGGCTGCCTAGCCTCGGACTGAAGGTCAGTCCTCTTCCGGCGATGGCCCTAAGCCTAGGGCTGATTGCCTCTGCCTACCTGGCGGAGGTTTTTCGTGGTGCCTTGGATTCGGTGGACGGGTCGGAAATCCTCGCTGCCGAGGCGATGGGCATGAGTCGGTTGCAGGTCTTCCTGCACATCGAACTGCCGCAGATGTTCCGTTTTGCCGTTCCCGGCATGGTCAACGAGTTCACCTCCATCCTGAAATATTCACCCTTTGCCTACACGGTGGGGATTCCGGAAATCACCAAACAAGCCATGACCTTGACGGCCACCACCCTAAGGGGAATCGAGATCTATCTGGCGGTTGGCATGCTGTATTTCGCCATCTATCGGGTTCTCCTGACCGGAGTTCAATGGCTGGAGCGGCGGCATCAGATCCCGGGAATGGAGACGAACTAAGATGGCCCTGATCCAAATCCGTGACTTGGTGAAAACCTTTGGAACCCATACGGTTCTCCAGGGCGTCAATTTGGAGGTGCAAAAAGGGGATCTAAAGGTGGTGATGGGTCCCTCGGGTTGTGGAAAGTCGACCCTGCTGCGTTGTCTTAACCGTTTGGTGGAACCGACCTCGGGAGAGATTCATTTCCGGGGGGAGAATATCCTTGGGCCGAACGTTGAGGTGCGGGCGTTGCGGCAAAATATCGGGTTCGTCTTCCAGCAGTTTGCCCTGTACCGGCATCTGACCGTTTTGGACAACGTTTCGTTGGGCTTGCGGAAGCTTCGGGGTATGAAACGGTCGGAGGCCGAGGAGAAGGCCCTGGCCCAGTTGAAACATCTCGATATGGAGGCCCACCGGCACAAATATCCCGCGCAAATTTCAGGCGGTCAGAAACAGCGGGTAGCCATCGCGCGGGCCCTCGCCATGGATCCGGCGGTGGTGGTTTTCGACGAGCCGACCTCAGCCCTGGATCCCGTGATGGTGAGGGAGGTGGCTGAACTCTTCACTCGTTTGAACCGGGAAGGGGTCACCATGCTTTGTGTCACCCACGATCTGGCCTTGGCCAGCCAGATTTCCGAGAAGGTGGTCTTTTTGGATCGGGGCGTGGTTCGGGCGGAGGAAAAGATTCGGCATCTGGCCCGGGATCATGCGGATCCCCGGGTGCGGACGTTTTTTGGGGGGAAGGAGTAAACGGCATGGGAGGCTGGACATCCTTCCAGCGGGATCTTCTGGATCAACTTCCCCTGATTCTGGCGGGGTTGCGTCAGACCTTGGAGTTGACGGTGGTCATCAGCGTGACGGGGCTCTGGTTTTTTATCTGTCCGTCGGCCGCCATCGAATCATCCAAACCGTCACCCGGGCCTATATTTCCTTTTTCATCGGCACCCCCCTGATTGTGTTGCTTTTTCTCATGTACTACGGATTGCCCCAGTGGGGGCTGAAGATCCCGCCTTTTTGGGTGGCGGTCATCGGCTTCACCCTGAACGTGGCGGCTTACAATGCCGCATATTTGACGACGGCCTTCCACGGACTGGATCCCGCCGAAATCGAAGCCGCCCAGGCGCAGGGATTTGGACATTTTCAGATCTTCCGGCTCATCATTCTTCCGCAGGTTTTGCGCTCCTCG
>RGYX01000180.1 GCA_010031845.1 Verrucomicrobiota bacterium | reverse complement strand
ACTCCCGCCAGAAGAAAATAAAGGGAGCGAAGGCCAAGGATGGCAAAGACGTTGGAGGTCAGGACAATCAACGGTTCCTTGGTCAGGGCAAAGATCGCCGGAACGGAATCCACGGCGAAAACGATGTCGCAGATTTCAATGAAAAGCAGAGCCACCATCAAAGGGGTCACCATCCAACGCCCTCCCACCTTTACCCAAAACCTCTCCCCTTCCAAATGGGGATGAACCGGCAGAAGGCGCCTAAGTAGGCGTATCAAAAGGTTGGTGGACGGATCGATGGGTTTGTCCGGGGAAAAAAGGATCTTGGCTCCAGTCAAAATGAGGAGGATCCCGAAAAGAATCGAAACCCAGGCGATCTGCAACAACACCGAGCCCAGTGCAATGAAGATCACCCGGAACAAAAGGGCACCCAGAATCCCGTAAAAAAGAATCCGGTGCTGATACTTCGCCGGGATGGCAAAGAAGTTGAAGACCACGACGAAGATAAAAATGTTGTCCACGGCCAGGGACTTTTCCACGACAAAGCCGGTGAAAAACTCCAAGGCCGACTGGCGGGCTGCGCCCGAGGAGTCAAAACCCGGGATCACCGAAAGACGCGGATCGCTAGCCAACGCATGCCGGGCGAAGAAATAAAAACCGAGGTTAAAGAGCAAGGCCAAGGTGATCCAGACCACGCTCCAACCCGTCGCCTCCCGGAGACTTACCTCATGGGCCTGCCGATGGAATACCCCCAGATCCAAAGCCAGAATCAACAACACAAAGAGCAGGAAGCCGGCGTAAAACCACAGGTAATCGGCCAACGGAAACAAGATCGTGGCCATCATTTTTATTCCTCTTGGATCCCCTGACGATGGGAAAACTAAAATCGCCGGGTGGATCGGGGATCAGGAACAATCCTGGTATTGTCGTAGGGAGAGTAACCGGCGGGTTGGCCGGGGGTCAGCGGGTTGCCGGCAGGCGGGTTCTTGCCTTCCAGCTGGGTTTTATTCGCCGACGATGGCTTGGTGGCCTCTGTTTTGGCAGGCAAGGTATAGGGGTCTTGGGAAATTTTTTTATAGGCTCCAGACGGAGGTTCAGGAGCCTTCGGCGGAACCATCATTCGGCCATCCGAGGAACTGCCGGGAGGCATGATGGGCTTGGCACCGGACTGATAGTCCTTTCCCATGGGGCTGGTGGAGGACGGTCCGGTAAAGGAATCGAAGCTGGGTTGCACCCGACCGTCTCCTGCATCGCTGGCTCTAGGCTTGACCCCGTCCATCCCCGTAACGGCCGGCAACTTGGCCTTGTCTGCCTCCACCAAGCTATCCGTTGAACTCCTGGAAATGGCCGGATCTCCAGCGGGACTTTTCTTGCTGGTTTTTCGCTGCTCTTGGGCGGCCATCTGCTGGGTATTGGCCTCGGCTTGGGCCGCTTCTTCCTGCTGCTTTTTCTTCGCCGCCTCCTGCTTCTCCTGCATACCTTGAGCAGCCCAATCCTGATTCTTGTTTTTTTTCTCCTCTTGTTCAGGAGAGCGGAGTTGGGGAATCGAAAGCGAGGGGGCCGTGGCGCTGTCAGGCAGGTTCGCTTTGGGCTCGGCCGAATCGGGATAGGGAAGCTTTTGCTCCGGCTTGGTGGACGGCAGGTTGGCCAGATCCTCCATGCTTTGGGAAAAAACGGTCCAAGGAAAAAGGAGGACCAAAGCCAGTACTCGATTCTTCATGCTGAGGAACATAATTCTCCGTGTGCCCGCGTCAATCTTCCCCCCTTGGCCCGCATACAATAAGATGCATCGATCTTGAACCCATCGCTTTCCATGGAATTGGTGCAAAAGATTCGGGACTCCGGCCCTATTCGCTTCGACCTCTTTATGCAGGCCGCTCTCTACCACCCACAGCATGGTTTCTATTCTTCGGGGCACACTCGGACGGGAATCCACGGGGATTTTCTGACCCCTGTTTCGGCTGGTCCCGTTTTGGGACAGTTGCTCGCGATGCAGGTCGACGAGTGGCACGCCGCTTTGGGATACCCTCCCTCCATCTGCCTCATCGAGCAGGGAGCGGATCGGGGACTGCTCGCGGCAGACATACTGAACGCCATCACCACCCACCACCCGAAACTCAGGGAAGCCACCCAACTCCACCTCCTGGAGCCCTCCCCCGCCCTGACCGAGCGGCAGAGGAATACTTTGCGCAACCACCAAGAACTTTTTCCCATCCATTGGCATCTGGATTCGGAATCCCTTTCCCTCCATGAGACCCCGTGTTTTTTCTATTCCTGCGAGCTGGTCGACAGCTTTCCCGTTCGCTTGGCCCGCCATCGACAGGGGGTTTGGCATGAACTTTTTGTGTCGGTTAAAAACGATCGGTTTGTCTGGCTGGATCAGCCCGCCCCTTCGGACGTCCTGAACGAACTTCATCGCTGGGGCGTCCCGCCCATGGAGGGCTTTACCGCGGAGATCCGCCCGGCGGCCGGAACCTGGATCCGCTCCGTGGCCCACCAGATCCAGAGAGGCCTGATGCTGACCATGGACTACGGCCTTCCCGCCCCCGATCTCTATCACCCCTCCCGATCTGCGGGAACTCTGGTTGCCTTGCGGGAACACCGTCACACCCCGGATCCTCTGCAAGATCCCGGAAATCAGGATCTAACCGCCCACGTGAACTACACCGAGCTGATTCAGGAAGGAGAAAAAGAGGGATTACGATGCCTGGGTCTCACCGATTTTTCCCAGGCCTTGACCCGCTTGGCCGGG
>RGYX01000179.1 GCA_010031845.1 Verrucomicrobiota bacterium | reverse complement strand
TTTAGACCATGTCGTGGTTGTCTTCAGCTAGGAGGTGAGCAGCTACCATTGGATCAAGCTACTAGAGATTAAAAGGCGATCGTGATTACTTGGCAAAGGTGGTCGGAGCATCGGCCGCAATGGCCGCATCGTAGTTAGCCTGTGCACGGAAGTAGTCGGCCTGCGCCTCGACCCCCAACACCTCGGCATCAAAAGTGAATTGCTCCCGAATTTGAAGATTCAGCAGGTCGGTGGCGCCGAGTTTGAGTCGTTCCTGCTCGGCGGATTGCAGTTGCCGGGCTAGGTCGACATTGCGATGAGTCTTCTTTAGGGCGTGGTAGGCGGCGTCCACGGAAACGAAAGCATCCCGAACATCCGCGACGATGCGGTCCCGGGTAAACTGTTTCTCCAAATTCAAGCGGGAGATCGCCGAGTCGGCCACTTCGACCCGACCTTCGGCTTCTCGTTGTTGTAAGGGCATTTTCAGCTGCACCAAACCCTCCAATTCCGTTTGCCCGTAAAAAGCGGGTTGTGCGGCCAGAAGGCCCACGTCGAGATTGGGTAGGAGGCTGTTTTTGGCGAGCCGCTGGTCGATGTCGGCTTTTTTGAGGAGAAGTTCAATCCGTCGCATTTCGGGGCGCTGAAAAACGGCCTTGGCCAGATCGGCGGTCATTCGGTTTTCTTCCAGCTGAAGTTGAGGCGGAAAGTTTTTTGGCAGCCGCTCCCGCGGGGCAATGATGGGCTGCGCGCTTTCAAGCGTGCGATAGAAAAGGGAAAGCTCGATTGCGCTGGCTTGAAACCGGCGTTTCGCCACCACCATGGCTATCTCACGGCTCACCACCATCTGTTGGTTATTGACCTGTACAATCGGGGCGGCCGCCCCGAGTTTCACCTGTTCCGCATCGCGATCCTGCGCGATACGCAGCAAATCCTCGGTCAGGGCGAGTCGTTGTCCGCTGGCTAACCAAGTGTAATAGCTGATCGTCGCGGCCCGGACGAAATCGAGATATTGGCGCAAAATAACCGGGTCGGCCAATTCCTGGTCGATCTTGGCCTGCCAAAGCTTGGCACGCCGTTCGTCAATGACGCCGTCCTTAAGAAGAGGAATGCGCAGGCCTACCAGCCCCACCCCCTCACTATTGCCGAGAGAGTTGTTTTTGTTGTAATTGGGCAGGTAGCCGCTGCTCAACAGATAATAATCGGCATAGCTTGTGTACCCGCCATACACGTTCCCCCCCCAAAAGGGAAAGGGTTGGTCCAGAATGGCGTAACCGGCGGCCCCATTGTTGGGCCCAGCCAGGCTCTTGGCCCCACCGGAATTTAAATTGAGGTCAAAGGATCCCAAGGCCTGCCGGATCCGTCCCTTGGCGATGTCTTGGTCGATCAGTGCGGCAAGAAAGGGGGGGTACTGCTTTTTCACACTGGTGAGAACCTCCGGAAGGAGAAGAGGTTTTTCCGTAGCCCCATAAGAAAGCAGGGAGATACTGGCCCAGAGAAGCAGGGGTGCATAGGAGCGGGGCCAGCGGGAAACCATCGGTTGCGCGTTCATGGCTTTGTTGGATCGAGTTTTCCATCTTTATCGCTCACCACCGGAGGAAAACCGTTAATCTGTCGCCAGATTTCAAACCATAAAGGAACCTGTCTTAGCATGATCCAGGCGTTGACGCGGGTGCCTTGACGAAGCCAGCGGTCTTTTTCGGGCCAGCCCACCTTCACGGGCCCCTTCCCGTTGCCTCGATTCACGGTGTCCTCCGCGGGGGCAATCACGACCCGGAAT
The DNA here is from genome assembly GCA_010031845.1 of Verrucomicrobiota bacterium. Lineage (GTDB taxonomy): Bacteria > Verrucomicrobiota > Verrucomicrobiia > Methylacidiphilales > Verrucolacustridaceae > Verrucolacustris. The sequence continues at coordinate 1,004 of RGYX01000179.1, read as the reverse complement.
TTTCCTGTTCCATCGTCCGTGGCATCCACAAAGACGACTTCTCCTCCGAACGTGCCAATCGCGAGCTGCGGCCAGCCAATCATTTGCACGGCGGGCCAGCCCTCAAAGGCCAGACGCACCGGGCTACCTGGTTGGCCCTCTTTGCGGGAGTGAATTAGAGGCATATCGTTGCCATCCACCATAATTTCCGCAAAACGACTATCGGTTTCTGGAATGATGACGCAGATGAGGGATCCTGGCCGAAGATAGGTGCCATCGGTGGCGGCCACATTCAGGACAATTCCATTTCGGGGAGACAGAATAATCTGTCGTTCGTTTTGGCTTATCTGGATATCGATGGATGAGAGATCCCGCTCGGCGGTCGCCACCTCGGTCAAGGCACTCCCCTTGGAAGCATGGGTGGCGGCGATTGACGCATCCATATCATTGGCGGTGCGCTTGAGGGCGGCGGCTGCGGATTTCCATTCCGCACTGGTGGAGTCGCGCGAGAGTGTGGCGAGTTCCAGATTGCGCTGGGATTCCAGCTGTTTGGTGTACAGCTCCTGGGTCCGGGTGAAATTTAACTGGGCCGTCTCAAAGGCAACCTTGGCCTGAGCCACTCGCTGCTCGGCACCTTCGATGGCCTGCCGTTTGGCCAACTCCTGTTGGGTGATCTGGGCGATCAAGGATTCCACGCGGCCCAGGGCGAAGTCCCGACGGCTCAGGATAGCCTCGCGCTGGGCTTTTAGATTGTTGAGCAGATTTGGGTCGTTGTCCTGAATCTCGATAATCAGGTCGCCCATTTTGACGCGTTGGCCTTCCGTGACGTGCAAATGCTTTACCCGACCTGACAACTGGGCCTCAATATTGATCCGGCGTTCCAGAGGATCAAAGGCAATCACCCGGCCGCTTCCGGCAATAAATTGCCGCCAGGGCAGAAAGCAGAGGGCAAAGACCAACAGTCCAAATCCGACAAGCAACAACCGCGCGACAATCATGGTAAAACGTGCCGAGGCAGCCAGGGA
>RGYX01000178.1 GCA_010031845.1 Verrucomicrobiota bacterium | reverse complement strand
GTAAGGGGTGGGATCGGGAACGCCTGCGAGAATGAAAGCTTCCCGCCGTTCGATGCAGGTTCCGCAGGTGCCACAGTGGAGCAAGCCGCCCTTGTAGCAGGACCAGGTGCGAGCATAATCGACTTTGAGTTCGGCGCCCCGCCGCACAATGGCCGCCTTGTCCATGGAGACAAAGGGGCGAAGGAGCTTGATGTGGGCGTAGGTTCCTGACTCCATGGCCTGGGCCATCGGACCAAGAAAATCCTCACGGCAATCAGGATAGATGGTGTGGTCCCCGGCGTGGGCGGCGATGGCAACCGCCTCGGCTCCCATGCTCTCGGCATAGCCGGTTCCCAAGGAGAGAAAGATTCCGTTGCGAAAAGGGACAACGGTCTTTTTCATGGTCTGCTCCTCATAATGACCATCGGGGACTTTGCCTCCGGATTTGAGAAGGTCGGACTTAAACGCCTCCGCCATGAAGCTGAGCGGAACGATTCGGTTGGGAATTCGGAGAGCACGACATTGGTCAGCGGCACAGGGCAATTCCCGGGCATTGTGCTTGGCCCCGTAATCAAAGCTGAGGGCGGCGACAACCTTCTCGGTGGCGGTCATATGATGCAGAACGGTCACCGAATCGAGCCCGCCTGAAAGCAGGACGACCACCTTCACGAGAAGAAGGGGTTGTGGTCCTTCTCATGGGCCACGGTGGTAAGCGGACCGTGGCCTGGCAGAAGGATCGTATCCTGGGCCATGGAAAGGACGTTGGTACGGATGGATTCCAAGGCCTGACGGTAGCGGGAGCGGATGCCGCCCACTGATCCCGCAAAAATCACATCTCCAACTGCGGCGACCGGAGTCTCCAGGCCATGGAATTCGTAGACGGTTCCACCTACGGAGTGGCCAGGAACGGCATGGGCCTTGATCGAAAGGCTTCCGACCTTGAAAGATTGCCCGTTTTTAACGGGTTTGCATCCCTCCACGGGTTCGCTCTCCGGGGCAAAAGCCGGGGCCTTGGTTTTTTCACGGATACGATCCAGTTCAAGGATATGGTCGCCGTGAGCGTGGGTGAGAAGGATTTTGACCAAGGTGAGTCTATGTCGCTCGAGGCAGGCCAGAAGGGCATCGGCATCGGTGCCGGCATCGACGGCCACGGCTTTCAAAGTGGTGGGATCCCAAACCAGGAAGTGATTCACGGTCATGTCGGCAAACGGTGTGGTGAAGATGGCGACCCCGGGAGGCAGGGCTACCGTAGGGGCATGCCAGCTTCCATTGGCTAGATCTGAAATCTCGTTTGGCCTTAAGCCCAAGGCTTTGGCCAGACGCTCCAAGGCGGCAGGTTCGCGGCCTCCTGAACGGATCGAGTTCAGTTCTGGGATAGAAACCAGAGCGAGCTTGGCCAGATCACGATCGGTCATGCCTTGGGCTTTTTGCGCCTTGGTCAGAACGTCCAGATGGGAATCCTCGAGGTTCATGCAAGAAGATCGGCGGTGCGGCGGGCGGTTTCGGTGGCAGCAACCGGGTTTTCCTTCAGACCGGAAGGAGGAGAGGGCAACTCAAACCAAGAGCGGCATCCCGAAAGGGCGGGGGAGACAGGAAGGAGCCATTCCGGTTGAAGAAGGAATGCGCGGATATGCGCGAAGTGCAAAAGCTTCTGATCGCGAGATTCAAAGTGTTCCCGGATGGTGGAAGGATCATAGACGGTCAGGGGAAGAAGCTTCTCGATGTCCGTCCATTGAAGAAGATCCCCCGATTGAATCACTTCCACCCGGAGCCGGACATGAAAGCCGTCTCCGGAGGCCTTCCCCTTCTTCTCGTGGTACTGGGTGGGCAGGAGATAAAAATGTTTAGTCTGAAATCCGCTCTCCGCGGTGGATTCACGGAGGCCGGCCTTGCGAAGGAGTAGCGACTGCCGGCCTGAAGCAATGGCATCGCAAACCGATGCCAGTTCCTTGAAGCCCATGGTCATCGCCGGCGTCTCCGGGCGGTCGCGATGAGGAGCGGGTAGTTGCTTTTCAGGTAGTAAAGGCCGGAGCCGGCTGTAATCACAGCGGTGACCCAGACGGCCAGAATGAGAAGATCGCGACCATAAGGCATGAGGGGGTCGACGGCGAGGAGCAGTAGTCCAATCATGGCGGTGACCATCTGGGTGACCGTCTTGTGTTTGCCGACATTTTCCGCGGCCAAGACCACCCCTTTCTGGCCGGCCACCAACCGGATTCCGGTGATGAGAAACTCCCGGGCGACCACGAGTGAGACGAACCAAACCGGCAGGAGGCCTGCCCCAAGCAACCCGATAAAGGTGACCGCCACCAGCAGTTTATCGGCGAGGGGATCAAAGAGGCGACCGAAGTCCGACTCGATTTTCCACAAACGGGCCAGGTGCCCGTCGAGCCAATCGGTCAGAGCGGCCCCCACAAAAAGAGCGATGGCCAACCAGGCTGTCCACACCGGGACAGGAGGATGGGCGCAGGCCTGAAGTAAAATGAGAAGGACGAAGGTCGCGAGCACGCGTCCGATCGTCAACCAGTCGGGAACAGTCATATTTGTTAGTTTAAGTTTAAGTTGAAGTTGAAGTAAACGCGCAGATGCCGAAAAATCTATGCCACAAGGTCGTAGATTTTGTGGCCGGTGATGGTGACCTCGGCAAAGGCGCCCGGGGTGAGGGGTTTTTGCAATAGAACTTTGCCGTCGACCTCAGGAGCATCGGCCTCGGTGCGGGCGGTGTCGGGGGTATCGACGAGAACGCGTAGTTTTTTACCGACCTGGGCGGCGGCGATCTCC
>RGYX01000177.1 GCA_010031845.1 Verrucomicrobiota bacterium | reverse complement strand
CCTGTCGCAATCCGTATCAACCAACCTCACCCTGACGCACTCAAGAAGTTGTCGGCAGACTTGCGTGAGTATGCGGTTCGTATGGCAGACGCAGGAGAGCGCAGGATTTCACTCCGCACCTTCTACGCATTTGACCAACTGCGAAAGACACTTGGTGACAAGGACAGCGCACGAATGGTGTTCGGAAAGCAGGCAGAAAGCGTCTTGGACGCAATCGCGATCAACAAGGTCGCGGTCTAATCAACCCCACTACACCCCTCACCTAAAGTGGGGGGTGTAAGTAGGTCTCCCTAAGCAAGAGACATAAACCTAGAAACGAAAGAAGGAAAAATGCAGAAAGTAGAAATCAGACCACTTCCCGAAATGTTGGGTCGTAAAGACAAGGACGCAGGTGTATGGCGTGTAGACACTTGCGCACCTGTGCGTGGCAAACCAATGACGAATGTTGTCACGAAGCACATGGTTGTTCCTGTTGGTGACGAGCAGATTGACCGAGTTATCCGTGCGCACGAAATGGCACACGCACGATTTTCACCTGCGGATGATTTTCCGAAGTGGATTGCGCGTGGCATTGCGACAGAGGAAGCAATGACTGTCGTTGAGGAAGTGCGCGTGAACTTTCTTATCAAGAAAGCAGGATTTGATGTTGATCTCCTCGCGGACGGAAGTGAGAAAGCGTCAGGCGTTCGTATCGCAGAAGCAGGTGATTGGACACAGGCGGTTTATATCGCGGTCGGTTACTCAATCTGTGGTGGTGGCAAAGATTTCCTCACGGGTGTCAAGCGTGTGAACCCTGCGTGGGCGAAAACATTGCGCGAGATCATCAAGGCAGTTGAGAAAGAGTTTGTCAAGGCGTTCAAGACGGGAACACTCGGTTCAACCGAAGTAGACCCTCGTCACGGTCTTGCACCTTTCGGTTTCTCTCACACCGAGCGTATTGCGGAGTGGGTAGATCGTCTTGCGAACCCACCACAACAGGATGAGGACGAGCAACAGGACGAACCTAACGGTCAGAAGGAAGGCGAAGGCGAACCAAAGAAGGACGACCCAACGAAAGACGGGAAGGGCGGTGTTGGCGCGACTAACGCACAACCGAAGGCAGACCCAAAGAAGGTACGACCTACGGAAGTTGGCAAGGGCAACAATGGTGTTGTTCCAAGTTGGGGCAAACTCATTGTCGGAACACTCCCACTCACTCGCAAGGCGCACGGCGGTCTCGGTCGTAAGCGTGTCGCGAGCAACATGGGTCGCAACCCTCGCAGGATTGGTAACGCACTCGCAGACCCCGAGAAGCGTGTGTTTGACCGATACAAGAAAGGCAACGGCGGTATCGTTCTGATTGACGGTTCAGGTTCAATGTCTTTCACTAACAAAGACATCCTTGACATCACGGAAGCAAGTCCAGGTTGCACGGTTGCGGTTTATTCAGCAGACCGAAACAATGTCAAACCGAACCTTCTTGTTCTCGCACAAAACGGGAAAATGATTGACAAACTTCCCGAGCGTAACGGCGGTAACGGCGTAGACGGAGAAGCAATCCGTTGGGCAGTGAAGCAACGCAAGCGTTCGTCCACACCGATCGTGTGGGTGACTGACGGTAAGGTTCACGGTCTCGGCACAGGCGGTCAATACGGTGGATACCACGACATCTTGGCAATGGACTGCATAAAAGAAGTCTTGAAGCACAAAGTGTTTATGGCACACAATGTCACTGACGGTCTCGCGGTGTTGAAGCAACTGTCGGTCGGCAAGAAACCGAACCGTTGGTATCCGAGATGTTGGCAGGAAACATATCTCAAACTAAACGGAAAGCGATTGGGGTAAAACCTAATCGCTTCAGAACGACATATAACTCATGTGTTATTCTGTATCGCTAGAGGAACGAAAGGACTTCTCCTTTCACCTTTCGCTTCTCCGCTCAGGGCGCACTCGCAAGGGTGCGTCCTGATGTGTTTATCGGAGTTGTTTCATCACTCCTGCGTCGGCGTAACGAATAAACGCGACACACACAGTTGCGATCACCGCTTCACGGAAAGTGATGTCAGTGAAACCTAACGCTAAGACAAGTTGATAGAACACAACCGATACGAGCGCGATACCAATAAAGAGACCAAGTGTCGCAACAAGAAACTTCCCAAACTTCTGTGCGCCCGTCTCAACAGGTGGCAGATTTTCTTTCCAAGTTTCTTCATCCCACAATGCGTCAAGTTCGTAATCAGGAACGCTATGCGACCATTCGCTCATCTTTTTCCAAGCGTTATGATCGCGCTTGTCGTGCTGATGACCGTAATCAGACATTTGGTGATGAAACCTTTTTCAAGATTTGATGAACCCGTTGGCGTGACAGATTGAAACTGTCTGCGATCATTCCTACGCGCTCACCACTCTGATAACGCTTCGCGATCTCTGCGTCTCGCGTCATGTCGTAGCGTCTGCCAGGTTTCTGCTTCTCCCAATGCCAACCTGCGAGTTGCTCCAACGCTTGCTTGCGCTCAAGCGGTAGTTCTCCTGCGCGATACTGCTGACGGTTGTACGCGACCCATGCGCCGAGCGCGACATTCTTCCCTTCGTACACTTCAACCTGTGTCGCAGGGACAAGTGATGTTCCTGTTCTGTTGGTGTATTGCACGAGCGCATTGAAACGGTATTGCCATCTGTCTGTTCGTGAGATTGTCATAGCCCCGATAGTAGTAGGGCGAACAGCCGTTCGCAAGCATTAGTCCCGCGCCTTGCGGCGGGGGGCGGGGCTGTGGGATGGGCTTTGTTGATGCGGGGCTAGTTTGCAACGATTGTTAGTTAGCAATGGTTGGTTGTTCGCA
>RGYX01000176.1 GCA_010031845.1 Verrucomicrobiota bacterium | reverse complement strand
ATTCAATATTATGCAAAGGCAATCCCTGGGGGATGGCACGCAAGGGCAGCGCGTTTCCCACCTCGGCGGGGACGGATTTTCCCGCCAGCACAGAGGCTCCAACTTTCAGGCCCTCCGGCGCAAGAATGTAGGCACGATCCTTCGGGCCGTACTCCAGCAGCGCGATGCGCGCTGAACGATTGGGATCATACTGAATGGCGAGCACTTTCCCGGGTGCCGAACGCTTGGCCCGATTCCACTCAATGATGCGAAACTTCTTTTTGTGACCGCCACCACGATGACGTGAGGTCATCCGGCCGTAGGAGTTTCTTCCTCCGGTCCGTTTCTTGATCTCGAGTAGCGATTTCTCCGGCACGGAATCCCGGGTCAGTTCCGAAAAATCCCGCAACATGGTGTATCGCAGGGAGGGCGTCAGGGGGCGAAATTCTTTGAGGGCCATGATGTTCTCCTTAGGCCGTCTCGATCTTCTGGCCTTCCGCCAGGGTCACGATGGCCCGCTTGGTGTGGTTCTTGCGACCGGGTTCGCCTCGACGGGATCGACGGACTTTGCCTTGGCGGCGCATGGTGTTCACCCGAAGAACCTTCTTTCCGAACAGAGCGCTGATGGCCTGACGGATTTCCAGCTTGGTGGCGTCCGGGGCAACTTCAAATAAGTACTGATTATGGGCGCTGGCCAGACGGGTTCCCTTTTCGGAAACGCATGGCCAGTAAATGACTTCCGTGGGTGATCTCATGAAGCGTTTTCCTTTTTGGCTTTCGGCTGTAAGCGACGCCCAAGCTCCGCCCAAGCCTCTTCCGATATCCAGACCTGACGACGACGCAACAGATCCTCGGCGTTTACTTCCCGGGCCGGGCGGACATCGACTTCACGAAGGTTGCGAGCGGCCTTCACCAAAGCCTCTTGCGGCTTGGAAAGCACAACGGCTTGGAAAGCACAAGCAATACGGAAAGTGGCAACCCGGATTCCTTGATCCACCCGATCAGTTCCTTGGTCTTCGGCGCCTTCAAAGCGGGGGCGGAACCAGTGTGCAGGGTGCCGGCCGTGGCCAGATCAGAAATGGCACGACGCAGGGCCGTCCGCAGAACCGTCTTGGGCAAATTTTTGCTGTAGTCGCGGGGATGAGGGCCAAAGACCACACCGCCACCGCGCCAGACTGGCGATGACTTATAACCGGCTCGGGCGCGCCCGGTGCCCTTCTGCCTCCAGGGCTTGGTTCCGGACAAGTCGACCGTGGCCTTGGTCAAAGTGGCATGGGTACCTGCACGACGATTCGCCTGGTAGGCAGTCACCGCCTCGTGCAACGCCTGACTTGCCTTCCGGTTCTTGAAGAGTTCGACCCCCAAGGCTTTTTCGGCGGCCGTAAGGTTGATGGCTTTGGCTTTGCTCATGACGTTAGGCTTTCACTGGTTCCTTGATGGCGTCCCGCACGATGACCACAGAGCCGTTGGGTCCGGGGATTGCACCGCGGACGAGAATCAGCTTTTCCCCTTCGCGGACTTGCATGACTTTCAAATTCTGGATGGTGCAATTGTCACTTCCAAGATGTCCGGGCATGCCGGCGTTCTTGTAGACGCGACCGGGAGTGGAACGGCAACCGATGGCTCCGTTCCGACGATGGGTCGTGGAACCGTGAGCATCCGCTTGTCCGGCATAGTTATGCTTCCGCATCACACCATGGAAACCCTTGCCCTTGGAAACACCCAGCACATCCACCAATTGTCCGGCCTTGAACCGAGTCACCTGGATCTCGGCGCCCACCGCCAAATCAGCGGGAGCGGCGCGAAACTGACGGAGAACAAGAGGATTCTTCCGACCGGCTTTTTCGAAAGCCACCCGTTGAGGTTTGTTCGTGCGGGAAGCTTTGCGTTCACCCATTCCCATGACGACTGCCTTCACGCGGAACTTTTCGGGGGTGCGGACCTCGTAAACTGTGTTCGGTTCCGCCGAAATGACGGTCACGGCGGTGGCTTGCCCCTGATCATCATAGATCCGGGTCATTCCGACCTTTTTTCCGATCATGCCAAAGCGCTCGATCATAGTGGTTTCTCCTCGGGTTAAATCTTGATGGTGATATCGACCCCGGCAGGTAGGTTTAGCTTCTTCAGCTCGTCCACCGTCTTGCCGGAGGGCTCCAGGATATCCAGAAGCCGCTTGTGGGTGCGGATCTCAAATTGTTCCATGCTCTTTTTGTCGCAGTGGGGCGAGCGGTTAACCGTGTATCGCTCGATCTTGGTGGGCAAAGGGATCGGACCCGCCACCCGGGAACCGGTGCGCGAGGCGGTCTCAGCGATCTCCCCGGCCGCTTTATCCAGCAGGCGATAATCAAAGGACTTGAGACGAATACGGATGCGGGTTGCGGCCATGGGGATTAGCCTTTCTTTTGTTGGGTGACTTGCGCCAGCACGCTGGAAGGAACCTGTTCAAAGTGGGATGGCTCCATGGAGTAGGCCGCCCGTCCACGGGAGAGCGACCGGATCGTGTTCACATACCCGAACATTTCCGCCAAGGGCACCTCCGCCTTCACAATCGAAGTGAGACTCTTGGAGTCGACATTCATGATCTTGCCACGACGGCGATTGATATCCCCGAGGATATCCCCCTGGAACTCATCAGGCGTCGAGCACTCCACCAACATGATCGGTTCCAAAAGGATTGGACCGGCCTTCTGCATCGCATCCTTGACCGCGAAAATGGCGGCCATTTTGAAGGCCAACTCGTTGGAATCCACCTCATGGTAGGAACCGTCCATAATCTGGATCTTCATGTCGATCACCGGGCTGCCGTGGATAACGCCATTCAACAGGGCCTCTTCCACGCCT
>RGYX01000175.1 GCA_010031845.1 Verrucomicrobiota bacterium | reverse complement strand
CCCACTCCGATTGGGGAAGACCAGATCGACAGCGAAATGCGGCGGCTGGAAGCCGCCCTGCTGAAAACCCGGGAGCAGATTCAAAAAATCAAGGAACAACTCGCCCACTCCATCGGGGAACAGGAGACGGGAATCTTCGAGGCGCACCTTTTGGTGGCCGGGGACAGCACCATCGTCTCCGCGGTGCGCAAACAGCTGCAGATGCGGAAAATCTGTGTGGAGCATGTCTACCAGCATGTGATTCACACCTACGCCCAAAGCCTGCGGCAGGTGGAGGATCCGTATCTCCGGGAGAGGGCCGCTGACATTCTCGACGTGGGTCGGAGGGTCGTGCACAACCTCCTCGGGCGAAAGCTGGCTGACATTTACGCGTTGGATGCCCCCAGCATCATTTTGGCTCATGATCTTTCCCCTTCGGATACGGCGCTGCTGAACCGCCAGATGGCCCTGGGGTTTGCCACGGAGGCCGGCAGCACCACCTCCCATACGGCGATCATGGCCCGGTCGCTCAACATTCCGGCGGTTGTGGGTCTCCATGAGGTGCTTGGCCGGTGTGAATCGGGGGCGCCGGTTATTTTGGACGGCTACTCCGGCCTGCTCATCGTCCATCCTAGTGAACAGACCCGCTATGAGTATGGGCAGATCGAAAAAAGGCGTCATGAGGTCGAGCAGCGTCTGGAGGCCTTGCGAGACACCCCGGCCGTCACCACGGATGGACGAAGAATTGTTCTCTCGGCCAACGTGGAGCTTCCTGAAGATCTGCCTTTGATTGCGGAAAGCGGGGCGGAGGGGATTGGTCTGTATCGGACCGAGTTCATGTTCCTGAACCGGGTCCAGTTTCCTGGAGAGGAGGAGCAGACCAATGTGTATCGGCAGGTGGTGCAGTCTTCCCGTCCCCATTTGGCGATCATCCGCACCTTGGATCTGGGCGGGGACAAATTGCCGACCCATCAGGGGCTTGATCCGGAGGTGAATCCGTTTCTCGGATGGCGTGCGATCCGGTACTGCCTGGAGAGACCGGAGGTTTTTAAGGTGCAACTGCGGGCGATTTGCCGGTCCAATCCGGGAGGAAAAATCCGCGTGATGTTCCCGATGATTGCCACCCGGGAGGAGTTGGCTGCCGCCCTGATGCTTCTGCGGGAAGCCCGGGAGGAATTGAAAGCGGCCGGAATTCCCGCGGCGGAAGAGGTGGAGGCCGGAGCGATGATCGAGGTTCCCTCGGCAGCTTTGATCGCGGACCGGCTCGCCCCGATGGTGCAGTTTTTCAGTATCGGGACAAACGACCTGACCCAATACACCATGGCGGCGGACCGGACCAATGAGCGGGTGGCCTCCCTGTATCAACCGACCCACCCTGGAGTGCTTTCCCTGATACGGGGAGTGGTGGAGGCAGCCAGGAAAAACGGAATCTGGGTGGGGGTATGCGGGGAAATGGCTTCCGACGTCGTCATGACCCCGGTTCTCATCGGTCTTGGAGTGGATGAGATGAGCATGGGCTCCGTGGCCGTGCCTAGGGTGAAGAAGGCGATTCAAAGCCTGAGTTTCGGGGAATGCGAGGACCTGGCCTTGGGCATTTTGCAGATGGATTCCGGAGAGGAGGTGCGGCGACAGTTGGAATTGGTGGCCCGGCAGAAATATCCCGAATTGTTGGCCTAGGTTCTTGCCAAAAAACCGAAAACAATCGCCCTACCAAGAACGGGGGGAATCGGCTAGAACTCAGGTCCGATGAGTGAAGACAAGTCCACCTTGATGGAGATCCGCCGGCAGAAGCTGGAACAGCTTCGCCAGCTTGGCGTGGATCCCTTTGGCGGGGCTTTTCCCGGAACCGAAAGCTCGGCTGAAATCCGGGCCCGATGGGAGGAAGGGCGCAAGGTAAAGCTGGCTGGGAGAATCGTTTCCCATCGCGACATGGGAAAGAGCCAGTTCCTGCATCTGCAGGATCGTGGAGGCCGTTTGCAGATCTATGTGCAAAAGCCCTCGTTGTCGGAAAAAAATCGTGCGGTATTCGATCTGCTGGATCTGGGGGACATTTTGGGGGTGGAGGGAAGTCTTTTTACCACCAAGACCGGCGAACCATCGGTGCGGGTGGAAAACCTCGTTCTCCTGACCAAATCCCTGGCGCCGTTACCCGACAAGTGGCACGGCTTGGTCGACACCGAGACGCGGCACCGGCACCGCCATTTGGATCTGATTTCAAATGAAAATTCCCGGCGGGCGCTGGATTTGCGGGTCCGTTTGGTCCGCTACCTGCGGGATTTTCTCAATCAGCGGGGGTTTACCGAGGTGGAACCATGCCTTAGGTATGGATTTGTACCTGCGCATCGCCCCGGAGCTTTATCTGAAGCGTCTTTTGGTGGGCGGCTTGGAAAAAGTTTTTGAGATCAACCGGAATTTCCGCAACGAGGGGATTTCCCGTCGCCATAATCCGGAATTCACTATGCTGGAGGCCTATTGGGCTTACTCGGATTTCACGGGCATGGCGCAGTTGGTGGAGGAGATGATCTGCGGGGCCGCCCGGGAGTTAACTGGCGGACTGAAGATCCCGCAGAGCGACGGTTCCGAACTCGATCTGTCCCCGCCTTGGCCGAAAAAAAGGTATCGGGACGCGGTGAGGGAGGTGGCCGGGACCGATTGGTTTGAGTTGAGCCCGGCGGATCTGGAGAAGCGGGCGTCGGATTTGGGTGTGGAACTGGAGCCGAAGCTGGCGCCGGCTGAGATCACCCAGAAAGTTTTTGAAAAAAAGGTGGAGGCCCTGGCGGTGAATCCGGTTTTTATCACCCATTTGCCGGCTGAGTTGGTCCCCTTGGCCCGGCTGAACCG
>RGYX01000174.1 GCA_010031845.1 Verrucomicrobiota bacterium | reverse complement strand
CGGTCGAGGAATACGGCGGCTTTACCCATGGTGGCGGGCCGCCTCCAGAATCTCCTCAGGCGACACGGTCGCCGTGCCGAGCTTGGCGACGACAATGCCGGCCGCCAGATTGGCCAACTCGGAGGCAATCGGCCCAGAGAGACCCGAGGCGAGTCCAGCTGCAAGCACCGAGATAACGGTATCGCCGGCACCCGAGACGTCATAAACCTCACGAGCCCGACTGGCGATGGGGTAGGGTTTCTCCCCGGGTTGAAAAAGAATCATGCCATGCTCGCCCAAGGTGAGTAACAAATGGCGGCAGGACCAGCGGATGAGGAGTTCCTCTCCGGCGGCCAACCAATCCTCTTTTTTACCGGAGTCCGGCCGACCCAGCGCGCCAAAAGCCTCCAGGCGGTTGGGTTTCACCAGGGTGGCCCCTCCCCAATGCAGTGGATTATGGATGTTAGGATCGACCAAGGACGGAATCTCCTTTTCAGAGGCAGCGGTTAAAAGGGCGTCGACAAAATCCTGGTCAAAAAGACCCTTCCCGTAGTCCTCGAGGATCAGGGCATCGCAGCGGGGTAGGATTTGCAGCGTTCTTTTAAGAACCGCTGTTCGCTCTTTGGCGGAGATGTGGTCGGGGGATTCGCGATCCACGCGCACGACTTGTTGGTGTCGGGCCAAAACCCGGGTTTTACGGATTGTGGGGAACCTCCTGGATCGGCAGATGCCCGAGGTGCCAATTTTTCCGTGGCGGAGAAGGTGAAGCAGGCGCAATCCCGAATCATCCGCACCGATGTTTCCGCTGAGTTCAGCGTGAACCCCAAGGGATGCTAGATTGCGACCCACATTGGCAGAGCCCCCCGGGTAAGAGACCTCCTTTTCCACATGAACCACCGGCACAGGGGCTTCGGGGGAGATGCGGGATACCCGGCCATAGATAAACTCATCCAACATCAAATCTCCCGCGACGAGGATTCGAAGACGGCGGAATCGCCGCAGGGTTGATTTTAGCCGTGCAGAAGTCAGGTGAACCTGAGCCAAATTTCCCATCCCTCCATGATGCCAAAACAGGGGGAGGTGGGCAACGTTGCCCTGCATCCTTGGTTTTCGTCCAAAGGAAGCCTAAACTCTAGGGATGCTGTTTGATTATCACATGCACACCCCCCTTTGCGGGCACGCCACCGGTCATCCCAGGGAATATGCCGCAGAGGCACTGCGAAAAGGGCTCAGGGAAATTGGTTTCTCCGAGCATAATCCGATGCCGGAAAAATTTGATGATTGGAGGATGGATCTGGCCGACTTTCCGGAGTACCTGCGGTTGGTGGATGAAGCGCGGAGGGAATTTCCCCATTTGCCCATCCGGCTTGGCTTGGAGTGTGATTTCCTTCCGGGCCGGGAGGCTTGGATCCGTGAGCTTTCGCAAAAAGCAGATTTCGACTATCTGATCGGTGCCGTGCACTACATCACGCCAGATTGGGATGTGGACAACCCCTTGAAACTGGCCCGATGGAGGGATCAACCGGTCGAGGAGGTTTGGACCCGATATTTTCAGGCCATGACCCAGGCTGCTCAAAGCGGACTCTTTGACTTCATGGCTCATCCGGACTTGGTGAAAAAGTTTGGGCACATTCCCAAGGGTGATCTGCGTCCTTACTACCGGGAAACCTTGGATGCCATCGAGGCTTCCGGAATCGCCATGGAGGTCAGTACGGCAGGCCTACGCAAGGAGGTGATGGAGATTTATCCATCCAAGGGATTCCTCAAAGAGGCCTTTCTCCGAAATATCCCTATTTTGATTTCCTCTGACTCTCATTCCCCGGGGGAGGTGGGCTTTGAGTTTCAGCAAGCCTTGGACTTGGTGAGGGAGGTTGGCTATCGAAAACTGACGACTTTTCACCAGCGGAGAGGCTCTTTTTTCTTTTTGTTCTCCTGGTCTCCTTGCGGGGCTCGGGCCTAGCGGATGTGATTTCGGAGTGGTGGCTGGGCCATCCTGTTTTTTCCAGCTGGTCTGACTTAAGCCTGGAGTTGGCCAAAAACATGCAAGCCCAAGTGACCGCCTCCCAAAAGGAGGTCCTTAAGCCCGGTACAGACGAGGAAAAAAGATTTAGGTTATGGCAATGGCTGGATCTGATGAAATCGGTCGCTCAGGAGGAAAACCAACCATCCCTCATCGCTCTTGGATCCAACGCCGGTCTTGTGGCCGCTTTCTTTGAAAACCTCAATCCCGGCGACCACCCGAAGCAGGCCGTTGGGATTCTCTCCGACATGCAGAAAAAATATCCCGAAGATGTGGCGGCCTTGCCCCGACTGGCCGTGGCTCTGGCGTTGGTTTTTGATCAACCCTTTCCCAAAAACTGGCCCCATGGGCAGGTGCTCCACGCAGCGGTTCCTTGGGAAGAGCCCATGCCGGTGGAGCGCTTGCACACTATGGCTGCACTGCAGAAGGAGCGCCGGTATCTCCTGGATTTGCGGGATCTGATGGTGGACGAGCTAAAGTATATTGTGGATCACCCCTTGACTGACCTGGAGATGGAATGGGCCAGAAAAAATGTCACAGCAAGTCGTAGCGGTTTCGATAAAGTCTTTTCGGGCATTCGTTACGATGTTCCGAGGTATGAGAGGAATGTTCTAACTTGGCCTTATCCCAACTACACCTTGGCGGAAATCCGTCAGAGAGGGGGGATCTGCGTGGATCAGGCCTATTTCGCTGCGATAACAGGCAAAGCCAAGGGATTGCCCACTCTTTTTTTTACGGGCCAAGGGGACAGCGGGGGCCACGCCTGGTTTGGTTATCTTGAGGCGCCCGGCAGGTGGGAAACGGATTGCGGCCGGTATGCCC
>RGYX01000173.1 GCA_010031845.1 Verrucomicrobiota bacterium | reverse complement strand
GACTTTCAGCCGATCAGCGACTGGTTGGAGGAATAGTTTTTTTTGCGGGCTCTGGGGGCGTGGTGTTTCTTTTCCAAAGACTGTAATTTTTCACATCCCGGGAGAGCAGGGCCAAAAACAGTCCAAAAACCAGGCTGTCGTCGACGATTCCCAGAACCGGGAGTATATCCGGAACCAGGTCCAACGGATTGATCAGGTAAACCAGACCCAGAACGGCTCCAGCCATGGTTCCCACCGGAGCCTTGCGGTAACGACCTTTGATCAGGTCCCGGAACATGGCAGGCGAAGACCGTAACAAAGCCGGGATTTCACTGACTTTGAGGGTGGGGCGCAGGGGGTTCATAGGCGGGTTGGATTGAGGTGAAGATTAAGATTAAGTACGGATGATAGCTCGACTTTTCCCGTGCCTCAGCGAACTTTCGATTATGCGTAAATTCATATTCATGTTGGTAATCCTAGGGTTGTTTGGAATTCATGGAATGGCTCAAACGGCAGGCGAGGCCAAACCGGCGGCAGATCAGGGATTGCTGTTGCAAAAGGTGGTCGATGCCATCAACCCCGAGGCGGCGGGGGACCGGAAAGAACTGATACGTAAAGGACTGGCGGCCATGGCCGACCTGAACGCGGCGGGAACGAAGCCCGAACAAGCCTTGGGCCAAGCCAAAAGTAAAGGGGGTTTGACGGGTGAGAAGACGGAAAAAATGAGCAAGATGCTGATGGAAATGTGGAATCTGAATACAGACCGGATGTCTGATCCGGCAACGTTGGAAGCTCTACGAGCGGGAAAAATGCCGGATCCCGCACTCCAACGCCCTTAACCGGGGCTGTGTCCCGTGGGGTCCGGCCTGCCAATTTGGATTTGCAGGGTTGGTGGCACGCCCAGTTTGTCGCCTCAACGGTGTTGGAAACCTGAAGGCAAAGTGAATTTCAACCTTTGGATAGTTCGGCGAGGATTTTCCTTGGTTCTCCTGGCTGGGCTTTGTGCTTTCGGCCAGGCGGAAGATAAAAAGCCGCCTTTGCGGTATAGCGAGGACCTGAAGCAGCAGGCTCAAAACGGGGATGCCGATGCCCAGTTTGAACTGGGGGATTGTTTCTTTTTTGGTCTGGGGATTCCCAAAGACCAGATCGAGGGGGTCAGTTGGTATCGCAAAGCGGCCGAGGCGGGTCAGATGAAAGCCCAATTCAATCTGGGAGGGTGTTTGCATGAAGGCTTGGGGACTGATCCGAATTTGAGTGAGGCAATCGTGTGGTGGCGCCGGTCGGCGGGGCAGGACTATCCGCCCGCCCAGATCAGCATCGGGGATGCCTACCTCTTTGGGAGGGGATTGGAGCAGGATGAAGAGGAGGGGGTCCGATGGTATCGGAAGGCGGCGGATCAGAGTTACGCGGCCGCCCAACATCGGCTCGGAAACTGTTATTTTAACGGCCAGGGAGTGAGAAAGGATGTCGTACAGGCCATCCAGTGGTACCGGAAAGCCGCCGATCAGGGATACAAGCCCTCCATCAAAGCTCTTCGCAAACTCGAGCAGTAACCCCATGTTTATTCAACAAACCGGCAGGGGGCCGCAGACCGTGGTGGGTCTTCACGGGTGGAGTGGAGATCACCACACTTTTGATCCCCTTCTCGGGGAGATGCCGGAAGACTACCGCTTTTACGCCCTGGACCTGCCCGGATGCGGGAAGTCGGCGCTCCCTCAAAAATGGGAGATGCGGAGCCTGGCTTGCGAGGTGGCCCAAGAGGTGATTGAGCTGAACCGGAAGAACATGACCCTAATGGGTAGCTGTAGCGGGGGGATTCTGGCCGTATTTGTTTCCCGAGAGCTGATCCGGATGGGGAAGGGCGATATGGTCAAGCGCTTGGTGATGATCGATCCATTTGCCTTTTGCCCTTGGTACTTTCAGCTCTTTCTGGTTCCGGTTGCGGGGCCATGCATGTATGCCGCGGCATTTGCCAATCCGATAGGGCGATGGATCACCAATCTTTTCCTGCAGGACAAGCGGGCTGAGGACACCCATTTGACCCGTGCCTTCGCGGAGGTGAATCATCGGGTGGTTTGGAAATATTTAAAGATGCTTTCGGAGTGCGGGCGGCCGGATCAATTCCGGGGTCTGAACCTGCCGGTGGATATCCTTTTTGGGGAAAAGACGTTTTTTTCGGTACGGAAATCGGTGCGAGATTGGAAAGAGGCGCTCCCGCAGGCCAAATTGATAAAATTAAAGGGGGTGGGGCATCTGCCGATCGACGAGGGGACAAAGAAAATGGCGGAAATGGTTTTTCCGCAGGCCAAGGGGTAGAGGACCAAGGGTTATGAGGGGTTTCCAGGTACACATGCTTTGGATTCTGGCCACGTGGTGGACTCCCACTCGAGGCATTGCGGGCGACGATCCGGCAACGGTGGTCTATTGGGTTCCCTGCCAGGACATTATCTCCCAGGACAGAGCTGAGCATTGGGGGGAAAGGCAGAAAAGCGCCCGCTCGGACTTGGATCTGGAGACCTCGATGCGGCAGAAGGGATATTTTTGGGTGAATGGTCAGTGGAGAAAAAAAGGGGAACCGGTGTTGCCGGCTCGCAGCGCGGGGGAACTAAAAGATTCCGATGGGGATGGCTTTGATGATTTTACCGAAGTGAAATTCCACTCTGATCCGTTCGATTCCAGCAGCTCCCCCGAGGCCTACTTTCGTTTTAAAGGGAGCAATCGCGTGATCTTTTACACGACGAATTCGAAGGCCGTTCGTAAATAAGGGTACCCGCGCCCGGGTGGATTCGAACCACCGACCCGCGGATTAGAAATCCGCTGCTCTAGTCCCCTGAGCTACGGG
>RGYX01000172.1 GCA_010031845.1 Verrucomicrobiota bacterium | reverse complement strand
GACCGTGAAGGGCAAGGGCCATGCCGAGATTGCTGAAAAACTGGCCCAAGCCGGCTTGCTGGTGGTGCCCGCAGGTTCGGATGTCCTGCGGTTCCTGGCGCCTTATAATGTGAGCCGGCAGGAAATCGCAGAAGCCCTGCAGAAAGTGGAGTCCACCCTATGAGACATCTTTTGAAGCTGGCAGGCATGAGAGAGACTGAAGCCCGGCAGATTCTGGATCTGGCAAAAAAAGCCAAGAAGACGAGGGGAAAGAAGGCCGCCGGGAAAGGGGCCTTGGCCGGGCAGATTTGGGCTCTGATCTTCACCAAGGCATCCACCCGGACCCGGGTTTCCTTTGAGGTGGCCATCCGGGAGTTGGGGGGGGTTCCAAGCTTTCTGAGTGCGGCGGAGATTCAGTTGGGAAGGGGAGAGTTGGTGCGGGACACGGCCCGGGTGATGGGTCGGATGGTGCACGGAGCGGTGATCCGGACCTACGCCCAATCCGACGTGGAGGAGTTTGCCGAGTTTGCCCAGATCCCCACGATCAACGCGTTGACGGATGACGAGCACCCCTGCCAAATCCTGAGCGATATTTTCACGATCGAGGAAAAGTTGGGCTCGATCCGGGGGAAACGGATTGCCTTCATCGGCGACGCCGCCTGCAACGTTCCGCGGTCATGGGCCGAGGCCGCAACCATATTCGATTTTCAGTTCGTTTGTGGGGCTCCGAAAGAGTTCCGGCCGATGACCATCGGGGGAAATGTTAGTTGGACGGAAGATCCGCTGGAGGCGGCGACCGGAGCGGACGTTCTCTATTCGGATGTTTGGGTATCCATGGGGAAAGAGGCGGAGGCGGCGGAAAGGGAAAAGATTTTCGCTCCCTATCAGATCAACCGAAAGCTTGTTTCCCGGGCCAAAAAAAACGCTTTGGTGCTTCACTGCCTTCCGGCCTACCGGGGCAAGGAAATCACGGACGAAATTTTGGAGGAACGGGCCAAGGATATTTTCGATCAGGCAGAAAACCGGTTGCATACCCAAAAAGGAATTCTGCAGTGGATCGTTTCCAAGCCTCTGAAGGGCAGGAAGTAAGGCTGGCTTCCATCTGGGCTCGACCCCGAGAACGCTTTCGTTAGCTTTCCCCTATGTCCGCCACGCCTGTGCCCGCTGCCAAAAAGGTAAACCTTCGCACCCCGGAGGTGATGGAGGCGGTGCAGGCCCAAGTGGAGAAACATTACCGTAGTCACGCGGTGGAATATGTCAGGGCCACCGGATTACCCTTGGTGGCCAAGGAGATGACCGTCGTTTTGGCCAAAGCCTTCGGTTTTTGTTACGGGGTGGAGCGCGCGATTGACCTGGCCTATGCCGCCGCCAAGGTCTTCAAGGACAAGCGTATTTTTCTTTTGGGCGAGATCATCCACAATCCCGAGGTTAACGAACAACTTCGGGAGATGGGGATTCAGTCCCTCAAGCGGGGACCGAAAGGGTACGACCTCTCGGGCCTGACCGCCGAGGATGTGGTGATTGTGCCAGCCTTCGGGGCGGAGGTTGAGACCATGGATCATTTGAAAAAACTGGGCTGTCAGACCGTCGACACCACCTGCGGGGACGTGATGAGCGTCTGGAAGCGGGTTCGGCAGTATAATAAGGAGCGGGTGACTTCCATCATCCATGGGAAGGCTTCCCACGAAGAGACCATGGCCACCAGCTCCCGGGCTCTCAGCGGGGACGGCTTGGGTCATTATCTGGTGGTCTACAACCTGGCTGAAACTGACTACGTTTGTGAATACATCCGCAAGGGCGGCAACCGGGAGGAGTTCCTTAAGAAGTTTGCCGGCGCCCATTCCCCGGGTTTTGATCCGGAAAAGCATCTGCAGGCCGTCGGGGTGGCCAATCAAACCACCATGATGCGCGGGGAGACCGAGGAGGTTCAGCGACGCATCAAACAGGCAATCGAGGACCGTTTCGGTGCACCGAAGTTGGGTGACCATTTTCGTTTCTTTGACACGATTTGCGGGGCCACCCAAGAACGGCAGGACGCCCTGCGCGACCTCTTGGTGAACAGAATGGATCTACTCATCGTGGTGGGCGGCTACAACAGCAGCAACACCAGTCACTTGGCAGAAATGGGGGAGGCGAAGTTGCCGACTTATTTTATTCGGAACTGCACCAAAATGATTTCGCCCGATGAAATCGAGCATTACGACCAACACGCCCACAAGGAGAAGAGAACCAAGCATTGGTTGCCTTCCGGCCAAGTGACCGTCGGAGTGACGGCGGGCGCCTCCTGTCCCAACAACGTCATTGAGGAGACGATCGCGAAGTTATTTCAGTTCCGCGGGGTGGACGTCAAAACCCTGATTCCTGAGATAACCGTTTAGGCATTTTGTTTCAGATGGTCGGCCAGTTTGCCGACCAAACCGCCGAAGCTGCCGTTGGTGAAGACGGCGACCACATCCCCGGATCTTAGGCGGGGCACTAGATCCTTGAAAATCTCCTCGGGTCCAGGAAGAAAAAACGCCTCGCGTCCGGCTTGGCGGACGTCGTCGGCGATCTTTTGTGGATTCAGCCGGGTCTCTGGGTCGAGTTGGTCCTTGCGGGCAACCTCCGCGATGTAGAGACCGTCGGCCGCCGAAAGCGATTGGGCCAATTCCTTTTGGAAAATTCCGCGGCGGGTGGTGTTGGAGCGGGGTTCAAAAAGCGCCCAGATCCTTCGGCCCGGGTAACGATGCCGCAGGGCGGCGATGGATTCCCGCAAGGCGGAGGGGTGGTGACCAAAATCATCGACCAGTGTGATCCCCTTGGACTCCGCCCGCACTTCCAACCGGCGACGTACCCCCTGAAA
>RGYX01000171.1 GCA_010031845.1 Verrucomicrobiota bacterium | reverse complement strand
AAAAGAATTGGATTTCCTGGCTCGGGTGGCTGAGGCGATTCCCAAGGAAAGCGGCGTAACCTTTGCTTTTGTGGGTGAGGGGCCCTACTTGCCTGAACTCAAGAAAAGATTAAAGGGGGCTGTCTTTACCGGAGTCCTTCGTGGACAGGAGCTTTCCGAGGCTTATGCCTCGGCTGACCTGTTTGTCTTTCCCAGTACCACCGATACCTATGGCAATGTGGTGGTTGAGGCTTTGGCTTCGGGGTTGCCAGTGCTTGTTTCCAATCAAGGAGGACCTGGAGAGCTTTTAAGGGATACCCGCGATGGCAAGGTGCTCAAGGCTGGCGACCTTCCTGGCTGGGTAGCGGCCATTTTGGGATATGCAAAGCATCGTGAGCCCATGGAATTGCGTCGGGAGCGAAGGCAGAGGTGTATTCAGGGAAGAGAATGGAGTGATGCCTTTCGGCGGTTTTGGGATAATGGCCTGATGTGAATAACTTTTCACAACCCTCGCATTGTTTGCGTAAATAGTTTGACGCTGAAAGATGAAACTCGTTTCATTTCTAGATGCCTGAAGGAGTTCCTCTGCCGCCCCCCCCAAAGCCTCCGGGTGTGCCGTCGATTCCGCCTCCACCCAAGCCACCGGGAATTCCTGCGCCTCCTGGGGTTCCAAGGCCACCTGGTCTTACGCTACCCACTGGTCCCAAGCCTCCAGGGCAGGCTCCGGTTCCTCCCGGTATAAAAAAGGAAACCATGCGTCTGGCTCCACCTTCGATGCCTAAATCACCCGCAGTGGGGTTGCCGCCCGTTCCTCCAATGCCTAAGCCTCCTGGAGTTCCGGGGATACCCCAGGTGCCTACCTCTCCTGTATCAAGCGGGCCGGCAATACCGGCAGCCCCAAATGCTGTTTCATCCGTTTCTCCAAAGCCTCCGGCGGATCTTCGCAAAGAGACCATGAGAATCTCTTTGCCTCCTCGGTCAACCGGAGCAACTGGGGTTGCCGGTAAGCCTGCCGGAGTTCCCGCCGCAACCCCTGGGCTTGGTGGGGGTCCTAAGCCCGCGGCGCCAGCTTTAGGGGGCGGCGCTCCCTTGGCTGGCGGATCGACCGCGGTCAAGCCGGGAGCAGCCGGTGCAACCGTCCTGAAGACAGCCTCAGCTGCCGGGCCCATGGTACGAACCGTTGTCGACACTGATGGATCCAGCACCGCACTGGCCATTGCCGCCCTGGTTGCTTCCCTTATTTCGTTTGGGGTGGTTCTGATGAGCTTCCTGCAAAAGTAATTCCATGTCCTCGGCCAACACCATCACGCTCACGCAGGCCAATTTCAAGGAACTGGTCCTTCAGTCATCAGTTCCTGTTTTGGTGGATTTTTGGGCCGAATGGTGTGGCCCCTGCCGAATGGTGGCTCCCTTGCTGGAGCAGATTGCCAAGGATCATCCCGGAAAAGTCCTGGTGGGGAAGGTGAACGTGGATCAGGAACAGGCTTTGGCCGCCGAGTACGGGATTCAATCCATCCCTGCCTTTTTTATTTTCAAAGGCGGGAAGGTGACGGATCAGTTTGTGGGTGCCCAGCACTCACGTCAGACCATCGAAAGCAAACTCGGGATCTGAGTTTAGACGACCGGAGCCCGAGGGGCTGGCAGGCAGACCGGAAACTGTACAGCCCCGACGTTCTGGTGCGACTCGTGAATTAGGAGGCTGAAACCGAGGAATAAGTGCATCGATAGAGACCGGAGACTCTTTCCTCATCACGACGCACCTTGGTGCGCAGGATCTTTTCGAACATCTGGCGCTCGTAATCGCGAATCATGGGAAAGGCGTCGAGACAATCCTGGATGGCGGAGTTGAATTCCGTGATCCGATGCGTTCGATTGGAGTTATCGAATGAATACTCTGCCATGTAGCCATCTTCTTCCCGCAAATGGGCTAGGCCGCGGAAACGGGACTCTCCGTCCAGTTTTTCAAGCTTGGTTTCATACCGTTGGGTTTCTGCCTTATAAATATTGTGGAGGATTTTTTCGGGTCCGAGCGAGCCGTAGATCTCTTTCACCGACTCCAAAATCTGAAGGCTAAATTGCGGGTAGCGGCTGGGAAAAAATTCCTTCGCTCCATCGGTCAGGCGATAGGCCTTTTCCGGTCGACCCATGCCCTTGGGGCGGCGCCATGTATCTAGGTAACCCTCGCGCTCCAACCCGATACAGTGCTGTTTAATCCCCATATAGGAAAGCCCCACCCGCTGGCATAGCTCGGTAACGGAAAGGCCCTGGCTTTTCTTGATCTCCCGCAGGATGGAGAGTTTGGGGTTGTTCTGATTGCGTGTAAGTAGCTTGGTCTTCATTCCGAGGGACAAGAATTTCAACCGAGAATGACGCGCAAATCAACTCCCGAATTT
Source organism: Verrucomicrobiota bacterium (assembly GCA_010031845.1). Taxonomy (GTDB): domain Bacteria; phylum Verrucomicrobiota; class Verrucomicrobiia; order Methylacidiphilales; family Verrucolacustridaceae; genus Verrucolacustris. Next base: position 449 of record RGYX01000171.1, on the reverse strand, counting down.
CAATTAAACGGGACTCGAACCCGTGCACCGGCCTTGAGAGGGCCGTGTCCTAACCAGCTAGACGATAGGGCCTCAATTATTCGAAAATACCTTGTTTTGGCCAATGGGCAATCCTCAAGGAGGCAGAAGCTGGCCGATGATTATGGTAAAGGTGCTGGGGCTAGAGGAATCGAGGGAGGATCCCCGCAAATTGGACGGGCCTCACTCCACGGTGACGGATTTTGCCAGATTTCTGGGTTTGTCCACGTCCCGCCGCAAGGCCACTGCGGTGTAATAGGAGAGGAGTTGGAGAGGGATAACATTGAGCAAGGGCTGGATGAGGGGATGCGTCTCAGGGACAGGAAGAATCGCATCCGCCAAACATCTGATTTTTTCATCCCCTTCGTGAGCCACGGCAATCACCCTGCCATCTCGGGCCTTGATTTCCTGCAAGCTACCCAAATTCTTGT
>RGYX01000018.1 GCA_010031845.1 Verrucomicrobiota bacterium | reverse complement strand
GGGGGATCCCAAGGCGAGGATTGTGGTGGTGGGTTTGGCCCCGGGGGCGCATGGAGCCAACCGCACCGGGAGAATGTTCACCGGGGACGAATCCGGGAGATGGCTCTATCGTGCCCTTTGGAAGGCGGGATGGGGTAGTCAGGCGAAGAGCGCGAACCGAGAAGACGGGCTGCAATTAAAGGAAGTGTGGATCACGTCTCCGGTGAAGTGTGCCCCGCCGACCAACCGACCCACCCCGCAAGAGCGGGATGCCTGTAACGGTTTTTTTCAGCGAGAAATGGATCTCTTGAAACAAGCGAAGGTTTATTTGGCGCTTGGGGGGTTTGGGTTTGAGGCGGTGGCCAGGTATTTCGGTTTAAAACCGAAGCCGAAATTTAGTCACGGATTGGAAGTGAAGCTTCCAGAAGGGCGCTGGTTAATCGGCTCGTACCATGTGAGCCAGCAGAACACGTTCACCGGGCGGCTGACGGAGCCGATGCTGGACGGGGTGATGCGAAAAGCAGCGAAGCGGGCTGGGTTGTTGCGTTGACCCCGACCTTGTCGGGGCTCGAGAGGATTTGGCCCCCGCACACCCGCTCCTGGCCCAATCAAGGATCGCCTCCGGCGGATGGAACTCTCTCGCTCGCTACGCTGCGCTCGAGAGGATTTGAACCTCCATGGGTTGCCCCGCTACCACCTCAAGGTAGTGCGTCTGCCAGTTTCGCCACGAGCGCGTGAGAGGAAATTCTAATTCAGACTCCGCGGAATGACAAGTCGAGGGGGCTTGCTTCAGTCGGTGGGCCTGGGCTCTTGATGCAGCTCTTTCAAGCGGAGCTGTCCGCAGGCCGCATCAATATCGTGGCCTTTTTCCCTGCGAACGGTGGCACGGATCCCGCCTTTCAGCAGAGTTTGGCAAAAGAGCCGGATCGCCGTTTCCGAGGGCCTTTCGTAGGGCAGGCCTTCGACCTTATTGTAGGGGATCAGGTTTACCTTGGCGTGAAGTCGTCGGGCGTGCTGGGCCAGGAGTCTGGCCTGTTCCGGGTCGTCATTGATTCCGGCGAGTAGAATGTACTCGAAAAAGATCTGTTTGTTTTTTGCCCGCACGAAGGCGTCGCAGGCCTTCAGCAGGCGATCGAGCGGATAGCGTTTGTTGACTGGCATGATTTTGTCCCGGATCTCGTCGCTGGCGGCGTGCAGGGAGAGGGCCAAGCGAAATTGAAGGGGATGATGGGCCAACTCCTCGATTTGTGGGGCCAGGCCGCTCGTCGAGATGGTGATATGGCGGGCTCCCATGCCGATTCCGGAAGGAGAGATAAGAAGGTCGAGGGCTTGGAGCAAGTTGGGCAGGTTGGCCAAGGGCTCGCCCATGCCCATAAAGACCAAATTATCCGGTCGGCGGCCGGCAATCTTGGCAGCCTCGATCACCTGTCCGACGATTTCACCGGCCGTCAGATTACGGCGCCAACCATCGATCCCGCTGGCACAAAAGCGGCAACCGTAGGCGCAACCGACCTGGCTGGAAACGCACAAGGTGAGACGCGTGCTGCGGTTGCCGGAGGCGCCCAAGGTGGCCGGGATGAGGACCGACTCGACCATGGACCCATCCCCCAATTTCCACAGAAACTTCCGGGTCGTGTCTTCCGAGCCTTGAATTTTGACCGGCTCGGCGGCCCGAAGGCGGAAGCGGGAAGCGAGATCGGAGCGAAGGGGGGTGGAAAGGTCCGTCATTTCGTCGTAGGAGGAAACAAAACGTTTCAAGACCCAGTCTCGGATCTGTTTTTCCCGGTAGGTTTCTTTCGGGGGAAGATTCCAATCCGTGGCAGGAACATCCAGCAGGAGCGGATTCACGAGGTGAACGTATCCCGGCAGGTTAGCGGGCGCCCCGTCCAAAGAGGACGGCGGGAATGGTGCGGAGCAAAATCTGGAAATCCAGCCAGAGGGACCATTGGTCAATATACTCCAGGTCCAAGCGAACCCAGTCGGAAAAATCGGTGACCTCGTTCCGACCGGAGATCTGCCAAAGGCAGGTCATGCCGGGAGAAACGCTCAACCGGCGGCGCTGGGCATTGGCAGTCATGGCCAAGGTTTCGTAGGTGGGCAGAGGGCGAGGGCCCACCAAGCTCATCTGACCTAAGAGAACATTGATCAGCTGCGGCAATTCATCCAGGGAGGTAAATCGAAGGAAGGCGCCGACCCTGGTCACCCGGGGATCCTTTTTGATTTTAAACACGGGCCCCTTCATTTCGTTGAGAGCCTCCAATTCGGCTCTCTTCATCTCCGCATCGGAATGCATGGTGCGAAATTTATACATGGTAAATGGATCGCCGTGACGACCGCTCCGGCGTTGGGCAAAAAAAGCGGGGCCGGGTGATTCCAGTTTGATGGCCAGCCAGATGGCCAGGAAAAGCGGGGACAAGACGAGTAAAAGGGACGCGGACATGATTCGGTCGAAAAGGGTTTTGATGAGCGACTGCCAAGTGCCGGCCCGGGTGGAGCGAAAGATGAGCAGGTTGCGGTTCATGACTTCCTCGAATTGGGCGCGGGCAAGTTGGGTGCCGACAAAGTCGGTGCATAGCCAGCTTTCCACTCCCTCCTCCTCACAGGCTTTGATGGCTTGGGCTGCCCACCCCATGTTCTTGGCATGAATGTCAAAGAGGACGATCCCGGCGGAGTCTTCATGGATGGCTTGGATGAAATCCTCGATGGATCTTTCGACTGTCCAAAAGGTGCGGGTGATGCGTACGCCCACGGGAGAGTCGGAGAACAAATTCACCCATCGATCGGCATTTTCCACCGAATCGGTCGCCAGCAGCAGACGAACAGTAGCTTGGGCTTCCCTACGGCGAAAAATCCGGAAACGGTGAAAAAGATTTTCGCGGGTGAGAAGAAAGGCAAAAAAGATAGGCACAAAGAGCATGAAAACGATGCGGCTGGGGGATTGCTTGAAGAAAAACACCACAGAAATACCGACGAGGAACAAAATCAGGCCGATTTCAAAAAGGTTGGCCCAATTGAGGCTTTGTCCCCGTCCGGCAAAACTGCGGTATCCTCCCCGCCGGCTTATGACAAAAGGAGCCAAAAATCCCATGAGCGCAATGTAGGGCACGTAGAGCACGAAATCCCCGATTTCCCTGGATTCAAGCGGGATCCACTTTGGAAGAATGTGGACCCGGATGAAAAAAGCGAAAACCATGGCGGCCCCGGCCAGAAGACCATCGACCAACTGGAGCCAGACTCGCACTTGGCGCACATCACTGAGATTCATCTTGGAATTAAACTGCCCCCATGAGGAGCTTCCGCCAAGCCGTTGGCAGGCTCACCGCCACGTCCGAGGCCAGAACCGCGGGACCCCCGTGGCGGAAGGAGTGATCGGCGGCCAGACCGTGCCAAACGACACCTAAGCGACAGGCATCTTCTGCCGGGTATCCTGAGGCCAAGAGCCCTCCGAGCAGCCCGGAGAGTAGATCTCCCATGCCGGCGGTGGCCATGGAGGGACCACCGGAACCGTTGTGGCTGAGGGGATGTCCGGCATGGGCCACCAAGGTGTGGGGTCCCTTGAGGACTAGGATGGTGGATGGGTGTTGGTCTATCCACTCCTTGGCAGCGTCCGCCCGGTCATGGATCGGTTTGCCAAGAAGTCGGGAGAGTTCGCCGGCGTGGGGTGTAAGAATCAGGGGGCAACCGGCAGTGGAAATCAGATCTGGCCTCCGGGCTAGGACATCCAAGGCGCCCGCATCCAAAACGATTGGCCCCTTGGCTTTGGGGAGAATCTCAGTCAGAAAACTTTCCAAAGTCTCGGAAGGAGGAAGGCCGGACCCAATCACGAAGGCATTCGCGCCCGAGAGAAAAGTTTCCACCTCAGGAGTGCTTCCGGGGGGTAAATCTATCAGCAAAAGTTCGGGAAGATGAGGCGATAGAGGGGCTGAAATCGTGCGATCATTGAAAAGCCGGACATAACCGGCACCGGAGCGAAGAGCGCCGAGGCAGGACAAACAGGCGGCCCCCGGATAAAGGTGGGAGCCTGTCCAAAGATGGACGACGCCGGCTGATCTTTTGTGAAGATCCACGGGCCGCCGGCGAAGAAGTTGCCTGGCATCCGAGGGAAGAAAGAAATCCGCGTTGGATTTGGGCGAGGAAACGCCAAATTTGACCGGAACGCCTCGGATTTGGCCGATCCAAGGGGAGGCGGAATCGCGAAGACAGCCGGCTTTGACCGAGCCCAAGGCCAAAGTCAGGTCGGCCGGGAAAACGGGGCCTGGGGTGGATCCGTTCGCCGGGTGGAGTCCGGAGGGGAGATCCAAAGCGGCATATAGGTCGGCCCCTTTTTTTTGCTGGGAGATCCACGATAGGATCCCCCCTTCGGCAGGGTGGGGAGGCGGGGTCGCTCCCAAGCCTAGGAGGCCATCCACCACGAGGCGGGGGCCTTGGGCTTGAAGAAAACGGGCGGGTTTGACGGGCCAGACGAGGGCTTTTTTCCAGATTTTGGGTTTTACCCTGGGGTCCGGGTGGACCCGCCGGCCGGGGGATCGGGAGAGAAGAAATTCAACGTCCCAACCGGCGTGCTTGAGTTCCAGCCCCAAGAGAACGGCATCATCCCCATTATGTCCGGGTCCGACCAAAACGAGGGCTTGTCCGGGATCAGGCAAAAAGGGTTGAAGGGCTTTCCAGGCTCCATCCACCGCCTCACGCATCAGATCTTTAAGCCGGTGCCCAGTCTTCAGGCTTTTTTCCTCCCAGGCTCGGGCTTGGGTTGGGGACAAGACGTTCATGAACCGAGGAGAGCCACGGTGGCACAGGATAGGGTTCGGGTATGGGACAGGGAAACGAGAGTGCGGGTCACGCCCCGGGTGCGGGCTAATTCAGTCGCAGAGGAGTGAAAACGCAGGAAGGGTTCGCCACTGGCATGGCGCCCGACCTCCAACCCAAGCCAAGGGAGGGATTCGCCGATTCCGGTACCGAAGGCCTTGGCGGCGGCCTCTTTGGCGGCGAACCGTGCCGCCAAATGGGCAGCAGGACGGGACTGCGCACGCGCGTAAGCGATTTCGGCTGGAAGAAAGATCTTCTCAAGGAAACGATCGCCGAATTTGGTGATAGATTCCTCGATGCGGGGGATTTCCACCAGATCCGTTCCGAGTCCAATCATTCGCTCTGGCTTCATGACTTTTGAAGCGCTTGTAGGAAAGCAGTGACGCTTTCTTTGAGTCCAACGGTCAAGGCGTGACTGACAAGGGAGTGACCGATGTTCAGCGTGTGGAGGTGGGGTACAGAGAGGAGAGAAGAAAGGTTGGAGAGGCGTAAGCCATGCCCGGCATTGACCTGGATCTGATGTTGATGAGCCTGATTTGCCGCTTGGATCAGGCGGTTTAATTCATTCGGCCTGTCCTTTTCTCCGGCATCGGCAAAACATCCGGTGTGCAATTCCACCACCGGAGTTTGGAGGGAGACGGAGGCCTCAATCTGTTTTGCATCCGGATCAATAAAAAGGCTGGCTAGAATTCCGGCCTTGCGAAGTTTTTGCAGGACTGGCCGAAGGGTCTGTGCCTGGCCATGAGCATCGAGTCCGCCCTCCGTGGTGACCTCGGCCCGATTTTCTGGGACCAGGCAAACTTCGGCGGGTCGAACCTTAAGGGCAAAGTCCAGCATGGCGGGGGTGGCGGCCATTTCCAGGTTCAGTTTGGTCCGGAAACGTTCGGCAATCTTCAAAACATCGTGGTCCTGAATGTGGCGGCGGTCTTCGCGAAGATGAACGGTGAGGGAGTGGGCGCCGGCTTCGAGGCAAAGTTGAGCTGCGGTGAGGGGATCAGGTTCCGGAGTCGCGGCAGTGGGAGCACCCCGGTAGCGGGCCTGCCGCAGGGTGGCAATGTGGTCAATATTGACGCCCAATCGAATCACAACGGCATCTTACATCGCAACTGGGGCAAAGTTGAGGTCTAAGTTTTGGATCTTGGAGGTTCGGCTTATTTATATTTGGGCTTAAAATCACGATGCTGGATGGTGTTATCAGCCTTCAGCATGTTAAATCCTCCGCCATGGACGTTTTCATAATCCCAGGCCAAGGTGACACGGGAGGCCGAAATTTGGAAAGTCCCACCCGGAGTATAGATGGGAATTTGGCCGCTATTGGCCTGTTCATCCCCCGACCAAGGGGGACACTCGTAACTGTTGGTGTATTTTTTAAAATATTTTCCTCCAGTTCGTAGATCCCCCGGGCAGGCCAGAACGTTCTTGGTCAGACCATAGGGACCCAGGGTTTCCAACAGGGTCTTGGCACCGTCATCCGCCTCATACACGGGTTGAGTGGGGTCGTTTTCGATGCGGGGGTAACGATTCCCATTGTCGGGGATCCAGAGCCAGACCGCCGTCCCGATCTGCTTTAGGTTGGAGAGGCAGACAGTGGATTCCGCTTTGGCCCGGACATTTTGGAGTGAGGGGGCGAGCATAACCGCCGCGAGACCGATGATGACCATGACCGCAAGAAGTTCGACCAAGGTAAATGCGCCCGTTGATCTCATCGGGTGTGCCCTGGATCTTTGACGGCCTCTTTTCGGGCATTATATCGGGTATATCGTTGGGCCCGTTGCTCCGGACTCATCATCCGCATGCCGCGGATAAAGCGATCCGATCCGCGTTGTTGCCGGTTCGGATCCTGCATGATCTCCTGCATTTTCTTTTCCTGCTCCTCCGGAGTTAGGGTTAGCCATTCTTTGTACTGTTTGACCGATTCATCAATGGCGGCTTGAGCTTCTTTCGCCTGATCAGCAGGCATGCCAGAAAGGCGGGACTGCATTCGGGTCGCAAAGGCTTCGGGAGGAAGTTGGGGGCCTTCGGACCAACGTCTTCGCCAGGCATCCGAGGCGGCGGTTCGATCTGGCGGTCCTGATTCGGGAGCCCGATCGGCGCGAGGCCCGGGAAGCAGGAAAACCATCTTTCCGGTTCCTCCGGCCGCCCGGGTCAGGGAGGGCAGGGCGGAGGAAAGGGGGCCGTAAGAAACAGATTTCCCAATCTTCGGATTCCAGCCAGCGGGAAGAAGGATCCGGATATCCGTGGCTTGCGCGGCGTTTTCGAAAAGCGATACAAGGGAACTGTCTTTCGGAGTGGATGGATTCCAAGTCTGTTTACGAGGATCCCCCCAACGAGGAAGATCCTCCGATCCTCCCAAAAACATGAAAGGGAGGCGATATTCGATGGTTTTCCAGTCCGCCGTTTCCAATTTACCCGGGAGGAGGGACAATGCTTTTTGTAATTCCGAATGGTTCGGGGCGGCCAAGTAGAGCAATCGTCCTCGGGACTCTGCCACTGCCTGCAGGGCGTCCAGGGCCTCGGAGATGGGCGCTCGGATCACATGAATGGTGATCGGCTTGTTTCCGTCCAAGTCGGTGACGACGGGAAGGCCGGACTGGCGGGTGAAGGATCGGAGAACGGTTTGGAGGGGCTTGTTTTCAAAGTCGAGGGTAATGGTTCCCCACCAACTGTGAATCCAAACCCCCAGCCAAATCAGTCCCAGCAGACTGATCATAAAAAGGAGGCTCTTTTGCCGATTCATTCCCTGACTCCAACCTAGTTTCCGGAAAGAGGATGGGAAGAGTTATAAAAGCAAGCCGGCCCCATCTTTGGCACCGAGTTGTTCCCAAAATGGACACAGGCTGGCGGAAGCGGGATTGCCCCCTCTTGCCGACTTTTCATAGGATTTTGGAGTATGTCGGATTCCAGTTCGGTGCCTTCCGTTTTGTCCAAGGAGATGCTTTTGGAGATCGGAGGTTGGCGGGCCATGCAGGAAGGGCGCTCCCTTTGGGAAGCGGGCAAGGTCATGTCCGTGGAATGGATCGACCCAGTACTTGGAGGCGTGGTGCAGGCTGGCACCGGCACGGTGAATGCGCGGCTGAAATTGGGAAAAAGGCTTTCCGACGTGGAAAACCTCTGCAGTTGCCGGCAGGCCAGGGAGTACGGGACGGTCTGTCCGCACGTGATTGCCCTCAGTCTAAAGTACCTCGAGAAAAACGGAAAAGGAGTGGCGGGTCCGGCGCCCCGGCCCAACGGGGCGGTGGCGGGTCCGGTGGCGGCGGCCGCCCGATCGATGGCCCCACGTTTTCCGCGGGTTTTGGGTCAATTGGCCGGCAAGGGATCCAAACCGCTCTCCTTGGAGGTGCATCTCCCCTTGGAACTGGGGAAGGCGTGGAGAGCCGGTAAAATTCCTCTGACCGTGGAAGCCTCGGTGGATGGTGGCCCGACCAAGAGTCTTGATGCGGTCCCGGTGGACAAAGTGGAGCCTTACATCGTGGATGAGTCGGACGCGGCCCTGCTGGCCATGTTGGAAAAGATGGAGGGAGCCTCGGTCCACGGAGAGGCGGAGCTTTCGCCGGCCATGCGCGACGCTTTCTTTCCCGTTTTGCTCGGGCATCCCCGGGTCTTTGTCGGCCGGAGAAAGCATCTCAGCGTGAGCCGGGCGACCGAGGGGACCCGTGTAAAAGCCGAGTTGGATGACGGGGGAATTCTCCACCTTGAGTTGGTTCCGGCGCCGAGCGGCCCCGAGGGCAGCGAGTTGCTGGAGGCGGGGAATGGGCGTTGGCGTTTGGCCGCAGAGCAGTTGGAACTGCTCGACAGTCTTCCGCAGGCCTACGAGGGTTTAAGGAAAGGATCCCGAACCGTGGCCCGTGAGGGGCTGGCCACTTTCCTCCAGAGGGAGATGCCCCAACTGGAGCGGCATGTCCGCATGGAGCCGGGGGAGAGGCTGAGGAATCTCCAATTTGAGACCATGGCCCCCAAAATCCGGGTGGAACTGGACGGATTGCTTTCCGGAGTGAGCTGCCAGCTGGAAGCCGTTTATGGAAACGAGTCCCACATTCTCACCGGGATGCCGGGTCAGAATGAGGGGATGGATGCCTGGGTGCCCGACAAGGGAGATGCCAAGCGGTATCGGGTCCGTGGGCGGGAATTGGAGCGGGTGGCGCAGCGGGAACTTTTGGCGGCCGGTTTTCTTCCCGGTCAACGGGCGGCCGAGCGTTATACCTTGGCAGGGGAGGGAAAAGTCGGGGCCTTTTTGGCCAATGTCCTGCCGCGTTGGAAAAAGAAATGGGAAGTGAAGCTCACTCCCCGCATGGAGTCCCTGCTGAGCCGTTGTGACTATGTGGCCCCGGAGGTGACCCTGAGGGACACGGGGGGTTCCTGGTTGTCGGTCGAGGTCGATTTTCGTTCGGGGAACGGGGCAGATGCCCTGAGTCCTGCCGAGGTGCAGCGACTTCTCCAGACCGGTCTCAGCCACCATCGTCTGGCGGGAGGGCGGATCGCCCTGGTCCCCACGGATGACGTGGCGGAGTTTCATGAGGTTTTGCGCGACTGCCAGGTCAGGAACGACGGAACGCGTTACAAGCTGGAGAAGCGTTTTCGCGGTTATTTTGGGGAAGCCATCCGGGCGAGCGGATGGAGCCTGGGAGGTCGCTCCAACTGGAAACCGCCTGAGGAGATTTTTCACTACGAGGAGCCCCAGTTGCCGGAGCGTCTCGAGAAAATTGCCCGTCCCTATCAAAAAGAGGGAATCGGATGGTTGCAGTACCTTGCCAAGAACCATTTTGGTGGGGTACTGGCGGACGAGATGGGCTTGGGGAAAACCCTGCAGACGCTGGCCTTTCTGGAGCTGCGGCGGAAGGAAAATAAAACCAAGTTGCCGAGCCTGGTGCTCTGTCCGACCAGTCTGGTGATAAACTGGATGGATGAGGGTAAAAAATTTGCCCCTGGGCTGAAAATGCTCGCCCTACACGGAGCTGGCAGGAAAACCCTGCTCTCCAAAATTCCGGATTACGACCTGGTGGTCACCAGCTATGCCCTGTTGCGGAGGGACATTGCAGAGTATGAAATGCTGGAGTTTGACTCGGTCGTACTGGACGAAGCGCAAAGCATCAAGAATCGATCCAGTCAAACGGCGGTCAGTGTGAAAAAGCTGACCTGTGACCACCGCTTGGTGCTCACGGGAACCCCGCTGGAAAATTCCCTGCTTGATTTGTGGTCCATCTATGACTTTCTCATGCCGGGATATTTGGGCACGGCGACCGACTTCCGTGACCGCTATGAAATTCCGGTGGCCAAGTTGGGGGATGAAAAAGCCCAGCAGAGGTTGCGGCAGAGGGTGCGCCCCTTCCTCCTGCGAAGAACAAAGGCCGAGGTGGCCCGGGACTTGCCAGCCAAGATTGAGCAGATTTCTTGGTGTGAACTAACGGACGAACAAAAAGGCGTTTATCGGCAGATTTTGGAGGAGGGAAGAAGGCAGGTGAGCGAATTGGCGGGCAAGGCTTCGGGAGGGAAGGACCGGATTGCCGTGCTGACGGTGTTGATGCGGTTGCGGCAGGCGTGCTGTCATTTGGGTCTTCTTCCGCAAAACGGCAAAACCTGGACGGAGCCCTCCGGAAAAATGGAGTACTTCCTCGACCGGTTGGAGGAGGCCATTTCCGGGGGTCACCGGATGCTGGTCTTCAGCCAGTTTGTCTCCCTGCTCAAGATCGTGCAGGAGGAGTTGCGTCGCAGAAAAGTGCCCCATTGCTATCTAGACGGAGGGACGGTCGACCGGGCTGGGGAGGTCGAACGCTTCCAAAGAAACCAGGATATCCCCGTGTTCCTGATCAGTTTGAAGGCGGGTGGAACGGGTCTGAATCTCACCGGAGCCGACACCGTGATCCACTTCGATCCCTGGTGGAATCCGGCGGTGGAGGATCAGGCCACGGCCCGGGCGCATCGCATCGGCCAAAACAAGATTGTCAGCTCCTACAAGCTGATCGCCCGGGACACCGTGGAGGAGAAGATCGTCCGGTTGCAGGAAAAGAAGAAGGAGTTATTCAAGGGCACGCTGGTCAGCGAGGAAGATTTTGTCCGCGGGTTGAGCTGGACCGAGCTGCAAGAGTTGTTGGAGTAGGCGGGGTTATCGTTTCCCGGACTTCATGGATTTCAATTTTGCCTCAAGAAGTTGTCGGAGCTGAAGTTCAGGCACCTCTTGGTCAAATCGGATCTGGAAAGTTCCTTGGCCG
>RGYX01000170.1 GCA_010031845.1 Verrucomicrobiota bacterium | reverse complement strand
CCCGTAAGCCCGCAGGTTGATGGATGTTCTCAAGCCGTCCATCGCGTAGAGATGTTCCTGCCAGAGTCGGTCAATCGCCCCTAAAAGGACAAACCTCTCCAGCGCCTTCACCGCTTCCGGATTTTCGAACCGTACTTTCACCTCGTAGGCCTCCCGCACCTTGGCCTTCAAAAGCTTGGCCCAATCTTCTTTTCCCCCGGCCTTTTGAAAATCCTCCTTCTGCAACCCTACCGGCATCGAGGAGTTGGCCCAATGCACCAACCCGTCCAGATCCACCGGATCCGTGCCGGCTCTCGCCTCGACCTCCGCGCTGATCCTCTCGTCCACCGTCTCAAACACCTCGGGCCGGGGATCGGTGGAATTCAAAATGTCCGTGCGCCACGAATAAATCACCGTCCGTTGCTGGTTCATCACATCGTCGTACTGCAACGTGTGCTTGCGGATCTGGTAGTTCCTTTGCTCAACCCGTTTCTGCGCCGTCTCCACCGACCGGTTCAGCCATGGATGTTGGAGACCTTCATTGTCCTCCATTCCCAGTTTGGTCATCAACCCGGCAATCCTCCGCGAATCGCCGAAGTTCCGCATCAGGTCGTCCTCAAAGGAGATGAAAAACTGGCTCGAACCCGGATCTCCTTGCCGGGCGCATCGTCCCCGGAGCTGACGATCAATCCGTCGCGACTCATGCCGCTCCGTCCCCACCACATGCAACCCACCCAACTCCGCCACTCCCGATGAAAGTTTTATGTCCGTGCCTCGGCCCGCCATGTTCGTGGCAATCATCACCGCACCCCTTTCCCCCGCGCGCGCCACGATCTCCGCCTCCAACTGGTGCTGCTTCGCGTTCAACACGCTGTGCGGGATATTTTCCCGCCTCAGCATCCGACTGATGATCTCCGACGACTCCACCGAGGCCGTCCCCACCAACATCGGCTGCCCGGCCGCATGCCGTTTTTTGATCTCCTCGATCAACGCATTCAGCTTTTCCCTTCTCGTCTTGAAGATCAGATCGTCCGCATCCCTGCGGATGCAGTTGCGGTTCGTCGGGATCACCACCACTCCCAACCGGTAGATGTCCTTAAACTCGTTCGCCTCCGTTTCGGCCGTTCCCGTCATGCCCGCCAGCTTTTCGTACAAACGGAAGTAGTTTTGAATCGTGATCGTCGCCAGGGTCTGGGTCTCCCGGTCGATCTGCACCCCCTCCTTGGCCTCCACTGCCTGGTGCAGTCCGTCGCTCCAACGCCGGCCCGGCATCAACCGCCCCGTGTACTCGTCGACGATGACCACCTTGTTTTCCTGCACCACGTAATGGACGTCCTTCTCAAACACACAGTAAGCCCGCAAAAGCTGGCTGATGTTGTGGATCCGCTGACTCGCCTCCTCGTAATCCGCCTGCGCCGCCTGCTTGGCTTTCAACTTCTCCTCAGCGCTGAGGGAAGAGTTTGTCTCGATGTCGTGATTCTTGGTGATCAGATCCGGCACGAGGAAGAAGTTCGGATCGGAAGGATTCAAGAATGTTCGACCCATCTCCGATAAATCCGCCTCGCTGTTCCTTTCATCGATGGAGAAGTACATCTCCTCCTTCGTCTTGTAGAGCTCCGTCCTCCGGGTGTCCTGGTACATTTCGAGCTCGGCGTCGTCGATCGCCCGCCGTGTTCCCGGATCTTCCTGGAACTTGAGCAACAGCTTGTTGCGCGGTGACCCCATCTTCACCTTGAACAACAACCGCCCCGCACCCTGCAAGTCTCCTTTCTCCACCTTTTCCTTCGCCTGGTTGGCCCAATCGGTGCAAAGCCCGTTCTGTTTCCGCACCAGCGACTCGATTGCCGACCGGTACTTGTCGAACTGGTGGGTCGAAACTGTGACCGGGCCGGAAATGATCAGCGGCGTTCGCGCCTCGTCGATCAGGATGCTGTCGACTTCGTCGATGATCGCATAAAAATGGCCGCGTTGGACCTGATCTTCCGGCGTCGTCGCCATCCCATTGTCCCGCAGGTAATCAAAGCCGAACTCCGAGCACGTTCCGTAGGTGATATCACAGGCATACTGCCCCCGCCGCTCGGTCTGTGTCTGACCGTGCTGCAGACATCCCACCGTCAGGCCCAGTTCCCGGTAAACTTCGCCCATCCACTCGGCATCGCGTGCGGCGAGATAGTCATTCACCGTCACCACGTGCACACCCTTGCCGGAAAGGGCGTTGAGATAAGTCGGTAGGGTGGCCACCAGGGTTTTTCCTTCTCCCGTGGCCATTTCCGCAATTCGGCCGGAATGCAGCACCATGCCGCCGATCAACTGCACATCGAACGGAATCATCTCCCACAAAATCTCCTGCCCACGAACCCGGATCCTCCTCTTTTCCTCCGTGAACCGCCGGCAACAGTTCTTCACCACCGCAAAAGCCTCGGGCAACAACTGATCCAACGTCTCCCCCTTACTCAACCGGTCCCGGAATGCGGCGGTTTTTCCCCGGAGCTCCTCCATGGAGATCGACCGGAGAGCTTCCTCATGCCGGTTGATTTCCGCCACCATGGGGGTCAAACGCCGAACCTCCCGCTGATTCTGCGTCCCAAAAATTTTCTTTAAAACCCAGCCAATCATGAACTTTCAACCCTATCCCAAACCCTTTTTTCTTCCAGCCCTAAGCTCCCTGCCTAGCGCTCTGTACCTCCCATCGGTAGGAATAGTTGCGCAGACCGTCCGTCTTCGGCCTTGCGGCGGTTTTTATTGGAGGGGAGTATGGAAGCCCTCTATCGAAGCCTGAAAATGACTTCGCCAAGTCGTTGATTGGTCCCATAGCTCAAAAGGATAGAGCAGCGGTTTCCTAAACCGCGGATCCCCGTTCGATTCGGGGTG
>RGYX01000169.1 GCA_010031845.1 Verrucomicrobiota bacterium | reverse complement strand
CAGATAGTAGGTCGTCTTCAATCCTTGATGCCACGCCAAACGATACATCCGGGACAAGACCTTCAGATCCGGTTGACCTAAAAACAGGTTCAACGACTGGGACTGGTCGATCCACTTCTGGCGACGGGCTGCCGCCGCCATGATCCACTCAAATCCCACTGCAAACGCCGTCAGATACCGTTTCTTGAGTTCCTCCGGCATACCTTCGACCGGCCCCAGTTCTCCGTCAAAGTACTTCAGCTGGTCCACCATCTGCTGATTCCATAAGCCAGCCTTCTTCAGATCCTTGACCAGAAACGGATTCAGCACGATGAATTCGCCCGACAAGTTGCTCTTCACAAACAGATTCTTGTAGGTCGGCTCGATGCAGGCCAGCACATTGGAATTCCTCATTCCGTGGGCTCGGATCTTTTCGCGCAACGGATTCCAATCCATCCGACCGCCACGCGGCACCTCCACTGGCACTCCGCGCTCCTGCTCCAGCAGATCCACGGTGTCCTGTGGCATCAATCCCCGGTCCCACTTGGAACCCCGGTAGCTCGAGTAGGTACCCTTCTCCGCCGCCAGATCACTCGAGGCCTCGTAGGCGTAGTAGGCGATCGCCTCCATCATCTCGTCGTTGAATTCCACCGCCCCCTCCGAGGCAAAGGACAGCCCTTTCATGTAGAGCGCATTTTGCAGTCCCATCACCCCCAACCCGATTGGACGGTGCCGCATGTTGGCCGTCTTGGCCGCCTCGGTCGGATAAAAGTTGATGTCGATGACGTTGTCCAACGCCCGCACCGCCACCCGCACCGTTTCACGCAGTTTCGGCAGATCGAGCGATCCGTCGGGCTTCAGGTGGGTATCGAGGATGATCGAACCCAGGTTACAGACCGCCGTCTCGTCCTTGCCGGTGTTCAGCGTGATTTCTGTGCAAAGATTGGAACTATGGATAACCCCGGTGTGATCCTGCGGGCTTCGCACATTGCAGGCGTCCTTAAAGGTGATCCAGGGGTGCCCCGTCTCGAACAGCATGGAGAGCATCCGCTTCCACACTTCGATCGCCGGGATTTTTTGGCCCCAGATTTCGCCCTTGTCGGCCATCTTTTCATAGGCCGTGTAACGCTCCTCGAACTTCTTGCCATAAAGATGGTGCAGGTCGGAGGTCTCGCTCGCCCGGAAGAAGGTCCAGTCCTCCCGCGCCTCCATCCGCTTCATGAACAGGTCGGGGATCCAGTTGGCCGTGTTCATGTCGTGGCACCGGCGCCGGTCGTCCCCGGTGTTTTTGCGCAGTTCCAGAAAATCAAACAGGTCGTTGTGCCAAGTTTCCAGATAGGCGCAACCCGAGCCCTTGCGCTTGCCACCCTGATTCACCGCCACCAGCAAATCATTATGCAGCTTCAGGAACGGAATCACCCCCTGGCTTTCGCCGTTGGTACCGCCGATGTAGCTGCCCGTGCCACGGACGCTGGTCCAAGAACCACCCAACCCCCCCGCCCATTTGGACAACATGGCATTCTCCGCCACCCCTCGCTGCATGATCCCTTCAATCGAATCATCCACCCAATAGAGATAGCAGGAGGAAAGCTGGCTGTGCCGCGTGCCCGAATTGAACAGCGTCGGCGTGGAAGAACAAAAACGGCGGCTCTTGTAGAGGTTATAGAGCTCGATCGCCCGTTGTTCCCGGTCCTTGGGTTCGGCATGGAAAAGCCCCATGGAAACCCGCATCCAGAAGAACTGCGGTGTCTCCAGACGGCGGGACACCTCTGCCTTCTTGTCCACAATCAGATACCGGTCGTAGAGCGTCTGCACGCCCAGGAAGTCGAGCTCTAGGTCAGCCAAGGGATCCAAGGCCGACGCCATTTTGTCCAAATCGTACTTCTGCAGATCCGTGCTATAGCGCTGGATCTCGGTTCCCCGCTGGATGGCGTCCCGGAATTTTTTCCGGTGAAAATCCCGCAACGCTCCCACCCCGTCCCGCAGGATATCCCAACCCAGCACCTCCTCGTAGATGAAGGAAAGCTGGATCCGGCCGGCAAACTTGGCGAAATCCGCATCCCTCTCAATCAGGGTCTTGGCGTTCAGGCTGATCGTGTTGTTCAGGTCGGATCTCTTGATCCCGTCAAACACAGAGCGCCGAAGCTCCTTTTCGATCTCCCCGGAACCCAGACAGAGATCCAACCCGATCGAGGCAAACTCAATTCGCGCCCGGAGATCCGCCCCATCCCACAGGAAGGTCGACCCGTCCGCATTTGTCACCACCACCATGCCTTCGGCATGCCCCTCCGTGCTCTCGGCTTCTTCCCCGCGGGCCTTGCGCTCGCGCTGCTCGGTCCGCATCGCCCGATAAATGATGTACCGCTCCGCCACCTTGTAGTGGCCCGCCCGCATCAGCTCTTCCTGAACCAGATCCTGCACCTCCTCAATGTGCACGGTGGCCTGTCCCAGTTCCATGACCCGACCCGTGACCGCCCGGGCAATCTCCGGTGCCGCTGCGGCATCCATCCTCAGGGCCAAAAAGGCCTGACACACCGCAATTTCAATCTTGGCCTCGTTCCAGGGGACCACCTGACCTTGGCGACGGATCAACCGGGCCGTGCAGGCCGGAGCCTCCCCCGGTCCGGGCACCACCACAGGACGATCGCGACGCTCGGAGACCAAGCTCCGGGCCACGTCATACGCATTGTTGTCGACTAAGGTCTTTTCCACGAGGGTTTGCAGATCCTCGATCTTGAGGCGTAAGGGTCGCTCCGCAAGCGCCTGGCGGGCCAGATTGCGACCAACTTCTGTACAAATCCGGGCAACCCAGCGCCGGTTTGTTTCGGTGAAAATGGAATCCTGCCCCTTGGCCTTCAGCCAGCGGGAAAGG
>RGYX01000168.1 GCA_010031845.1 Verrucomicrobiota bacterium | reverse complement strand
GATGGATGACTATGCCGACTTCACCTTCGCCTCGAAAATTGCCGGCAACCTCTTTGAAGATCCGATGTTTAACTACAAATGCTTCCTCCGGAACCGTTGCGTCGGCACCCACACCCCTTCGGTCCTCACGTATGCTTCCCGCCGGTTACGGATTCCCGTCGCCAAACTGGCCCGCACCTTCGATTTAAAAAATGCCTTCACCTACGCCCGCGACATCCAGTTCAAAGGCATGGCCAAACAAAATTCCGAAAAAAACCCTAAATCCAAGATGTATCCCTGGTCGATCGCCTACCTCAGCCGTTTGGCTCACACCCGGGAAACCATCTCTGCCGCCCACACCAGGATCACCCATCGCCGCGGCATCCCGCTGGTGGTGAAAGGCGTAATGAGCGTCGAAGACGCTGTGGCCGCACAGCAATCTGGGGCGGACGGAATCTATGTCAGCAATCATGGGGGGCGTTTCGTCTTTAACGCCGCCAGTCCAATCGACGTCCTTCGGGAAATCCACCAAAAGGTGAAGAAATCCGATCCCTGCTTTGGTGTCTGGCTGGACAGCGGAATTCGGAGCGCGACCGATGTGCTGATTGCCTACTCCCAAGGCGCGGAATTCGTCGGGATCGGACGACCTGTCATCTACTCATGCGTTGACAACGGTCGGGGCGGGGTTCGCCAGGTCCTCCAATCCATTCTTTACACCCTGCGCGATCAGGCACGCCTTTGCGGACTCACCTCCCTCAGCGAGCTTCACAAAAGAAATCGACCCACCACCGTTCGCCACGTGGGTTAGTAGGCCCCCCAAAAAAAGAGTAAGGGTTGCCTGGTTGGTTTACTTAATAAGCCAATACTGATAGCTATTTTTCATGGCAAAAACTCTTACTGTTGTTGAATACGTCATCCGCCGCCTTGCTGAACTTGGAATTGACCGTGCTTTCGGTGTCCCCGGTGACTACTCCTTCCCTATTGACGATGCTATTGAAGCATCGGACAAACTTTCATGGGTTCTCTGCTCCAACGAGCTGAACGCCTCCTATGCCGCGGATGGGTACGCCCGTCGCCGCGGAGCTGCGATCCTCACCACTACCTACGCTGTTGGAGAACTCAGCGCCGTCAATGGCGTCATGGGCGCCAAAGCCCACCGCGTTCCTATTTTCCACATCGTGGGGGCCCCTAGCACCCGCATCCAGCGCCGCCGCCAGGTAACCCATCACACTCTCGGGGATGGGACATACAACAATTTCTTCGAACTTTCTGCCGCCACGGCCTGCGTCAGCGCCCATATCACTCCGGATAATGTTGTTTCCGAGTTGGAACGACTCATCCACGAGGCGTTCCGCCTCAGCCAACCCGCCTACATGCTGATTCCCGAGGATTTCGCCAAAATGCCTATCCGGGGAACCCCCATCAAAGGCACCCGCCTCACCTCCATCTCCCGTGGACGAAGCAACCCCGTGGAGCTTCGTGGCGCAGTTCAGGCCATCGTCGGCCGAATGAAAAAAGCCCGCCGGACGTTAATCCTCCCCACCTTCCATGTCGGGCGTTACAACGCCAAGGCGGATCTTCTTTCCTTCCTCAAACGTACACGTCTGCCGTTTTCCCTAACCCAGATGGATAAAGGGCTGCTCGATGAGTCCCATCCGCAATATATCGGGGTTTATGCCGGAAAATCATCGTTTCCCGTTTCCGTGGCTTCCACGGTCGAAAACTCCGACCTTCTCCTCAACATCGGCGGCATCATCCGGGAAGACTTAAATACCGGACTCTGGACCGATCGGCTCGAAAAGGTTTCCACGATCACCATTGGCCCGGATTATGTGGAGACAGGCAACCAGACCTTTACCTGCGTCCAAATGCACGACGTTCTTCGCGCCTTGGCACGAGTGGCTCCCCGAGCCAAATCGGTCCGGAGCTCACAACCAAAACTGCTCCCCATGAGCGGTTCCGACCACGACCCCATTGGATCCGACTCCTTCTATCCCCGCTTGCAGCGCTTTCTACGCCCTGGGGACACCCTTGTGGCGGAAACCGGAACCTGCACCCTTCACCTCGGCAAAATATGGCTGCCTGAGAATGTGGGCTATGAATCCCAGCTACTTTGGGGCTCGATCGGGTGGGCGACCCCCACGGCGCTCGGGGTGGCTCTTGCCGAACCGAAGCGCCGGACAATCTTGGTGACCGGCGATGGTTCTCACCAGTTGACCGCCACGGAAATCGGGGTCATGGGCCGCTACGGCGTCAACCCCATCATTATCCTGCTCAATAACGGGCTTTACGGCATCGAGGATGTCCTCAGTCAAACTGGTCATGTGTATGACTCCTTGGCCGGATGGGATTACCATACCCTGCCTGCCGCCATGGGATGCCGCGACTGGTTCTGCACCCGGGTGGAAACCGTGGCCGAATTGGAGTCGGCCCTCGAAACCGCCCGCAATCACTCCGGTGCCAGCTACCTCGAGTTGATGATCCCGCCGGAAGAGAGCCAACCGCTTCCCAAAAAGACCATCAACCGCATTTATAAGACCTACGCCCGATAAGTTTCTTGGGTCAGGGTTTTGATTTGATTCGACTCATTTGGGCGGGGTTTCGTAGAATATCGCCCTTAAACTTCGGAAAACAGGAGAATTTATTATGTCAGCCCCGTCCAAATGTCCTTTTATGGGCAGCACCGGAGCCCGCACGGAACCCGTCGCCCCATCGAACGACTCTTGGTGGCCGAACCGCCTGAATCTCAAAATCCTTAACCTTCACTCGGAAAAGACCAACCCCTTGGGCCGCGGGTTCAACTATTCCGAGGAGTTCGGGAAGCTCGATCTGCCTGCTGTGAAAAAGGATCTCTACACCCTCATGACCGACT
>RGYX01000167.1 GCA_010031845.1 Verrucomicrobiota bacterium | reverse complement strand
GCTTGTTCGGCAATTCACGAAATGATGGCGGACCGGGTTTTCGGGGAGGCCGGGTCGACCGTTTTGATTGAGGAGTTTCTGGAAGGGGAGGAGTTGAGTGTCCATGCGATTACGGATGGCAAGAACCTGGTGCTTCTGCCGGGGGCGCAGGATCACAAGCGGGTGGGAGAGGGAGACACCGGTTTAAACACCGGAGGAATGGGAGCGTATGCCCCAGCTCCCAAGGCCACCGCGGAACTTTTAAGCGAGGTGAAAAAGAAGATTTTGGATCCGATCCTGGAGGGGTTGGCCAAAAGAAAAATCGACTACCGCGGGGTGCTTTACGCGGGGCTGATGCTGACCAAGGAGGGGCCGAAGGTTTTGGAGTTTAATGCCCGGTTTGGTGATCCGGAGACGGAGGTTTTGCTGCCTTTGCTGGAGACCCCGCTTTGGGATCTGTTGGCCGCAGCGGCGGATGGGGACTTGGGGAGGGTTTTGGTTAAAAGCCGCTCCGGGGCGGCGATGACCGTGGTATTGGCGGCTCCCGGGTATCCTGCCCAGCCCGTCCTTGGTCAGGCGATCCGTTTGGGTGCAACACTGCCGGACTCGGCTGTTTTTCACGCGGGGACCCGGTCCCAGGGTGGCGACATCAGGGTGGCCGGGGGGCGCGTGATCGCGGTGACGGGATGGGGTAAGGATCTGGGCACTGCCCGGAAGCGGGCCTATGCCGCCGTGGGGGAGATCTGTTTTGAAGGCATGCATTTCCGGCGGGATATCGGGTATCGGGCTTTGGGAAAAAGGGTGGCATGAGTCGGCAACTCGTGATGGAAGATTTCTGCGGGGCAGGTAGTTTTCTTTTTTCATGAGACATGTGCGCAGTCCTGCCCTTTTGCTGACCGGCCTGGTGGCCGGCATTCTGGTCGCCCCGCAACTTCCCAAGATTCAGACCAAAGTTTCGGAGTGGGTGGAGAAAATTCGGACAGGCAAACGCAATGCTTCCAAGAGCGCCTCCTCTGCTCCCTTGACTCGGCCTGCGGCGGTGCCGGCTCCCAAGCCCGTGGCCCCCCTCAAGCCGGCAGAAGCGGCAGAGATCGTCAGGCTTTTGGGTAACGAGTTGGGTGCGAATGCCGCGGAGAGCAGTCCAGCCCAGGTAGGCCGACTTTTGGATCAGTCGGGTGGCCGGTGGGCTGTGGCGGAGCCCGGCAAGAGCGCCTCGCCGGAGCGGCCTTGGGTGGCGGAGTTTTTGCCGGGAAATGTGGCTTACTGGCGGGTTCGTCAACTTGGCACGGCGTTGGCGGAGGCGATCGGGCGGGACTGGGCGGTTTGGCGGCAAAAAAAACCCCTTGGGGCGGTGCTCGACTTGCGGGAATGTCTTCCGGCACAAAGTCTGGAGGCAGCCGCGGAGGTTGGCGGGCTTTTTGTCACCCCCGGAGAGGTGCTCTTCACCTGGAGGGATGAGGCGGGAAAGGAAAAGACTTTTCGGTCAGATCGTCAGCCCTTGGGACTTGCTCCGGGAACTCCGTTGATCGTTTTGGTCGGACCGAATCTGCGGGGCGCGGGAGAGTTGGTGGCCTCCATTCTTCAAGAACGAAGCGGTGCGATTCTGCTTGGCCAGGCCACGGGGGGGCAGATCGGGCTCCTGGGGGAAACCCGGCTCCCCTCCGGTCGTTCCGTCTTTCGGGTCAAAGGGGAGATTTTTCTTCCGGGGGGGCGAAAGGGAGCCGGGCGGCCCATTCCCCCGGATGTGGAATTGGCCGACGATCGTTTTGTCGACACGGAGATCTGGCCCGGGGGTGAGGCCACGATTGCCTCCACCATCGCAGAGGTGCCGGGGATCAAGAGGGCAAATGAAGCCTCCCTCATCCAACAAGAGGAGGTGGAGATGGAGGAAGAGACCCCGTCCGTTCCGGTCGGCAAAGAGGCGGAGGCCAAGCGACCCCCTCAAGACCGGGGGTTGCAAAGGGCGGGTGACCTGCTGCGGATGATTCGTAAAATGCCTCCCTCCCGCAGGGCTTCGATTGACCCGGTTGATTTTCGTGGCCAAAATTCCCTCTCTTCTCATTCCGCGTGAAACGAATCGTTTTTGTCTGTACCGGCAATGTCTGCCGGAGCCCGATGGCGGAAGAGCTCTGTCGAAAAGAGCTTAACGGAAATCGTGAATTTGAGGTGGAGTCCGCCGGGATTGGAGCTGTTTCCGGGCAGGCTCCCAGCCCGCATGCAATCGAGGTGATGAAGGAACTGGGTTGCGATATCTCCCGCCAACGCAGCCAACCGATCAACCAGGAGATGGTGCGCCGGGCCGATCACATCTTTGTCATGACCTACGGGCATCTGGATTCCCTCTTGCTGCTTTATCCCTCTGCGGCCGATAAGGTCTTTCTGGTACGGGAGTTTGATCCCGGGCTTTCGCCGGAGGATCGCGAGGTGGATGACCCAATTGGGCAGTCCAAGGATACCTACCGGGCCTGCCGTGATCAGATCCGGAGGGCCATGCCCTATCTTTTGGAAGTGGTGCATAGCACCAAAGTTCCCGCCAAGGTTCCCTCTTATGCCAGCCAGATGGCCGTCGGATTAGCGGGGGATCCCTCCGGTAGGATTCTGCTTTCCGAGGCTCAGGAGGTTTTGCGTCGGGAAGGATGTTCCACCGTCACCCTGTCGGGCGGGGAAGGGGCAGAGTATCCGGAAATCGCCAAAGCGGCCGCCGAGGCGATCTCCGACGGGCGGATTCAGGGGGCGGTGCTGGTGGGACGTTCCGGGATCGGTCTGTGCATGGCGGCCAACCGGTTTGCCAAGGTTCGGGCGGTGGTGGTGGAGTCGCCGGAAACGGCCCGACTGGCGCGCGAGCGGTACCACGCCAATGTGCTTTGCCTTGGTTCGGATGAACTCGGTGCCTCCGACGC
>RGYX01000166.1 GCA_010031845.1 Verrucomicrobiota bacterium | reverse complement strand
AAGGAATAGAGGTAGGTATTTCATATTTTCAGCGGCTGGTATTGGGTTCGGTGTTTCTACTCAAGTTATTGGGTATCTTGATAGCTTCCCCAGTCATGGAGTCAAGTAGAACCAAAGTACCGTTTTGTGAGCAAACTATGTGTCTGGAATTCCTTGTCCATGAGGGACTTTCGAGTCCTGATCCTCGGCTCACGATACGGGACTTTTTGGTATCCAGATCGTATACCCCAATTTGACCTCCGCCCGAGGTGATGCTGTAGGCAATTTTTTTTCCATCGGGGGCCCAGTCGGGCTCGGTGGTGTAGTTTTTCGGGCTCACCCCCGGTGGCAGCGATGATGTAGAGACCCGGGCTTCCGCGCTCATCCGATACGTAAACGATTTTGGTGCCATCCGGGGACCAGGAGGGAGAGCAGTCGGTTCCGCGGGTTTGGGTGAGCCGGGTGGGACTTCCCCCGGTTGCGGCAAGAGTGCAGATCTCCGGATTGCCAAACTTGGAGAGGCTAAGGGCGAGCGTGGAACCATCCGGAGAAAAGGCGGCGCCGGTGTTTTGACCCGGAAAGTTGGCGATGCAGGTGCGTTTTTTGGTGTTGAGGTCGATGACGTAGGTGTCGCGGTAGCCGCTTTTGTCGGAGCTGTAGGCAATCTTGGATCCATCGGGCGAAAATTTTGGACCGTACCCGAGGGCCCCATCCTGGGTAAGCTGACGGGCGTTGGCCCCGTCGATATCCGAGATGTAAATTTCCTTCTTGGAGTTCTTTTTTGTCCCGGAGGCGGAGGCAAAGGTGATTTTGCTCGAGGCAAATCCCGGGGTGCCGGTCAGGGCCTCGATGAAGGCATCCGCAAACAAGTGGGAAGCGCGCCGGGCATCGCCCTCGAATGCCTTTTCGACCAAGGGGGTTCCCCCGGTCTTGGGGGCGGCACGACCACTCAGTCCGGTAGGAGAGAGTGAACCCGAAAGGGTGAAGGCAGCAGTGGAGGGCTCGACAATGCGGCAGGCACCCGAGCGCTTTAGATCCTCCTCGAGCACGCGGGTGGCCAAGGGGCCCTCTGTTCCGGCGATGGGGGAGACGGCGACATCGACTTTACGGGTCTGTTCGATGACGATGACCGGAGTGGCGGTTTGGGCGGCGGCGAGGATGGGAAAGAGGAGCAGGAGGCTTGGGAAGAATTTCATCGCGAGAGACAAGAGCATGGGAGCCAAAGTTCCAGCGTAAATTTTGGCTTGATCCTAATTACCCAAAGCCAATGCTCTAAGCACCAAACCTACACCCAGGAGTCAAAATCATGAAAAAACTACAAACCATTCTCGGTCTCTCGGTTGCCATTGCTGGCTCGTCCATGGCGGACAGTTCTCCGGACGTGTCCGCGAAAGACACCAAAAAAATGGTGCAGAACAACTTTGTGGAGACCGCGCAAAAAGGGGTCAAATTATCCGGCTATGTGGATACCGGTTACAGCTATAATTTTACCGGAACCAGTCAGGGGTCCTCGACGGTGAACGGGCGTTTTGGGAGTGACACCGCTCAGCAGGGCGACTTCAACCTGTACGCCGTCAAGATTGCCCTGGAAAAGGCGACACATCCGCGCAAACCGCGGTCAATGGCGGTCCGACAAACACGGACATGAACTCCAACACGCTCTTTTTGGAGCAGGCCTATGTTTCCCTTCGTGCCCCAGTGGGAAACGGGTGGGATTTTAAAGTCGGTAAATTTGTTTCCATTCTGGGTTATGAGGTGATGGAGCGACCCGCAAATATGAACACCACCTTCGGGCTGATTTTTAATCAATTGCCGCTTTACTATACGGGGGTGCTCTCATCCTATAAATTTGATGAATATATCGACGGAAAACTGGGGGTGGTCAACGGCTCCAATAGTGACAACAACACCACCACCAATCCAAACGATGGCGATGGGTATGCGGTCTTGGCGGCATTAAATTTCACCGCTCCCGGAGGCAATGCGAACTGGAGCAATAATTTCCAGTACAGCACGGGGTACGACAATAACACGGCGACGGGTACCGGAAATTCAAGCCAAGGCTACAATAACAACGGGGGCTCTGTCTCCGCCTACACTTGGTACTACAACTCTTGGGGAAACTGGGCGCCGAAGTTTGCCGGGGACAAGTTATTGCTGGCTTTTAACACTGTCTGGTTCGTGAAAAGTGGCAACACCACGGGACCCACAACGGTCAATTCCAGCGTTTATGGCGTCGGGGCCTATGCGAAGTACCAGTTTAATGACTGGTTTAGTTTGGCCAGTCGCGGGGAATATTTGGGTAGTAACAACGATCTGAAGTTTGGCACCCAAGGAAATCCGTCGACCAGTCTGAACAATGGCGGACACGTGACCGGAGGAAGTCTCTGGGAATACACCCTCACGGCCGGTTTCAATGTAATCGACAATCTTCTCCTTCGTGCTGAATACCGCATGGATTGGGGAAGTAATACCGTCAGCAACGGGCATGTGGCCGGTGACAATAGTGGGGCAGTTTCCGGGGGTCCGGCCTACTACGCGGGTGCGGAAGTGGTCTACAGCTTCTAAACGGATTTGACCCTAAACCCCGGGAGGCTTTGGCTTCCCGGGGTTTTGTTTTTTACTCCAACTTAAACTGGATGATGACGGTGTAGTCGGGGGAGCCCAGACCGGTCGGCAACGGCTTGGGAAGCCCGGGGGTCGAGCGGACGGCCTGTTCAACCGAGGCATCCATCGCCGGATCGCCCGAGGGACGGGAAATACGCAGAAAAGTGACCGCTCCCCCTTCCGAGATTTTAATTTCCACCTCGGTGTAGATTTTTTCGCCTGCTGGGATAGGGGGCTTTTTCCAGGAGGATTGGATGCACTGTTTGATCAGGGCCCGATACCAAGAGAAGTCA
>RGYX01000165.1 GCA_010031845.1 Verrucomicrobiota bacterium | reverse complement strand
GCTAGAGAAGGGGATGGCGGATTTGGGTTATTGGACAGTGGTGAATGGTCTGCGTGGAATATTTTCTTCCGTGTGTCGGATCGAGGTCAGTGGCACGAGGGGGGTTCCTCCGGGTCCTTGGATTTTGGCGAGCAACCATCTCAGCCACTTTGATCCTCCCCTGATTGCCGGAGCTTTTCATCGGCCGATCGATTTTCTCGCCATGCGGGAACTTTTTCGTCCCGCTTGGTTTGGTTTTTTGATGCGACGAATCAACGTGATCCCGGTGGGTCGCCGGCAGGCCGACACCACGGCGTTGAAGACGGCCTTGGAGCGGTTGCGACGGGGGAGGATCGTGGGGGTGTTTCCGGAGGGAGGATTGCGTGCAGGGGCGGCTTCCGTCCTAGGTGGGTCAAAATTGACTGAGGGAGTTTTTCTTTTGGCCGCAAAATCGAAGTGTCCGGTCCGGCCGACCGTGATCGTGGGGAGCGATCAGCTTTACGTGGGGGCCAACTGGATCAGGAAACCCCGGGTGGTGGTGGCGGTGGGAAATCCGATGCCCGCGCCCCAGCCCAAAGAGAGGCGGTCGGATTGGACGGAGAGGTTGGCCGAGCGGATGAGGGATCTTTTTCATGAAGTGAAGAAGAGACATGCCTTGGAGGAGGTGGTTCTGCCCAGGACCCCGCAGGAGCGATGGAAAGCCGGAAGATAATCGACCGGTTGCATCGGGCGCAGTCGCGACTGACCGATTCTTCGGCCTTTTTTGCGATCGGGCTTTGGCAGTTGCTGGGACGGTCAGGCAGGCATGGACCGCAGGAGTGGGAGAGATATGTGGACGAGTGGCTGGCCAGGGGCCCGAGGGAATTTTTCTGGGTTCCGGATCAGATCCCGGCAGGTCTCAAGGAGGGAAGGGTGGATTTTCCGTCCTTCATGGTTTGCGATCGGAAGGAAAACAATCGAGTACATCTCCGCGTTTGGCCGGGTCCCAAGGGTTGGAAGTCTCCTGCCATGGTCCTGTTGCATTCGCTTTTTTCGGCCAGTGACGTTGGGTACGCGCATTGGGCTTCGGTGTTGAACCGATTGGGGTGGACGGCCGTATTTTATGATTTGCCCTACCACTTTCGTCGTCGCCCGAAAGGAACCTGGAGCGGGGAACTGGTTTTTGGCGGGAATTTGATCCGGAGTGCCGAGGCGATCCGGCAGGCGGTGAGCGAGACGCGGATGGTGACGCGGATGTTGCGGCAGGCGGGCGCACCGCAAGTCGGCTTGTGGGGGATGAGTTTGGGGGGGTGGGTTTCGGCTCTGACTCTCTGTCATGAGCCAGGACTGGCGTGCGCCTGGCTGGTGCAACCGATTCCGGATGTGGCGACGGCCATCTGGGATTCGGAGGGGGGCTGGGTTTTGCGACGCCAGATGGAGCAAAGGGGATTGGATCGTGCCCGGGCGGAGCGTCTCTTGCCTTTAGTCTGTCCCTCATATACCCAACCCAAAATTCAGCCCTCCAAAATCCTGATCGTGGGCGGGGGTCATGACTTCATCTCTCCACCCGAAAAGTTGAAATCTCTGGCGGAAGCCTGGGGGGGTGCCCACTACCGCGAGGTATCCCAAGGACACATTGGGTATCAAGCCATGCCTAGCGCATGGAGGTGGGGGAGGGAACTGATGCCGGATCTCTTTGATGCCCAAGAGTTATAACGGGTTCGAACTAGGAATTGATAATTACGGCAGGTCGGGCATATTCATGGTTGGTCTCGTAACCAAAATTCAGCCAAGGAGCAAAACCAAGTGGGATCGACAGGAGCGAAAAAAGTTCGGTCGAAAGAGAAGCCGGGAAAATCGCCGGCGGTTCTGCCCACCCTCACACCCTCCGAGCGGGTCGATCTGCTCCGCAAAATGGTATTGATCCGGCGTTTTGAGCAGAAGGCCGCCCAAGCCTTCATGCAGGCCAAGATCAAGGGATTCTGCCACCTTTACATCGGCCAAGAATCGGTGGCAGTGGGAACGATCTCCACCCTCAACCCGTCTGATGCGGTGATCACCGCCTACCGGGATCACGGTCATGCGTTGGCCCGGGGAATGACCTCGCGGGAGTGCATGGCGGAACTGTTTGGAAAAATCACCGGCTGCTCGCGAGGCAAGGGCGGTTCGATGCATTTCTTCAGCAAAGAAAA
The DNA here is from genome assembly GCA_010031845.1 of Verrucomicrobiota bacterium. GTDB lineage: Bacteria > Verrucomicrobiota > Verrucomicrobiia > Methylacidiphilales > Verrucolacustridaceae > Verrucolacustris. Next base: position 729 of record RGYX01000165.1, on the reverse strand, counting down.
ACATTTTCACGGCGGGCATGGAATTGTTGGCGGTCAGACCCCTCTGGCGGCGGGCATTGCCTTTGCCCAGAAGTACAATCAGACGGGGGAAGTCACGGTGTGTTATCTGGGAGATGGTGCGGTTAACCAAGGTGCTTTCCATGAGGCTCTCAACTTGGCTGCCCTCTGGAAGTTGCCGGTGATTTATGTGATCGAAAATAACGAGTATGCCATGGGCACCAGCCAGTCGCGTAGCTCGGCCGGATATCCGCTGGTGAAACGGGCAGACGGCTACGACATGGCCGGGATCACCGCCAACGGCTCCGATCTGGACGACGTGAGGGAGAAGATGTGGGATGCGGTGCAGTTGGCCCGCACGGAGAGCCTGCCCTCCTTGGTGGAGATTAAGACCTACCGTTATCGCGGTCACTCGATGTCGGATCCGGGACACTACCGGACCAAGGAAGAGATCGCTGATCGGAAGAAAGAGTCCGAGCCCATCGCGCTTTTCAAGGAGAGGCTCTACAAGGAGAAGGCTTTGACCGAGGCGGAGTATGAGGAGATTGAGCGGCAGTGCGTGGCCGAGGCGGAAGATTCCGTCGCCTTCGCCGAATCGTCCCCCGAACCGGAGGTGGGGACGGTCTTTGAAGATATCTTTGCCCCGGAAGACCAGATAGCGGAGTTTCGTCCGCCGATCGGAAGCTAACCATGGCGGTACTCACCATGCGGGAGGCGCTCAACCAGGCGTTG
>RGYX01000164.1 GCA_010031845.1 Verrucomicrobiota bacterium | reverse complement strand
CCAGACGGGGGGGGCGAGCAGTTATTTCTTAAGGAACTTGCTGAAAAGGTTGCCTGATTTTCCCGGTATAACGACGGGGGCGGGGGTGCCGGGCTTGCCCAAGGCAGGCAAGGGAAGGGCTGGTTTCACGGCGTTGGCGGGAACAGCCATAGGGCTGAGTGGGGTGGAGACTCCGGCTTTGGGGCCAGGAACCGCTGAAGGGACGGGGGTCGAATTCAGGGCTTGGGCGATGCCAGGTTTGGGAATGGGGTTGAGGCTGATTTTTTCCGCGTGCAGGGCGGCAGTGGCCGGGACGGGAGCGACGAGTTGGCGGGCGGCTGCACTCTTTTCCATGGCGGCAACAATCTTTTCCGCCGTCAGTGTGAGCTGGTCCATTTTCTGCAGCAATTGGGTGGCCCAAGCAGGCTCAGCCGAGGAGAGGGAGGATGAGGAGGGAGCAGGAAAGGTCTGGGATGGCTTGGGTGCAGCGGCGGCGGCCGAAGGGGATTGAGGAGAGGCAGGCTGCGGGGCCGTTGGGGCCGCCGCCTGAGTGGCGGGCTTGATTGTAGAAAATGCGACCCAGTCTTGACCTCCCTCGATGACGACCAATGTGGCATCGGTGACGGTGCCCGCGACGTGGAGGCTCTGAAGTTCAGCCAGCGGAACCGGTCCGGCCGCCTGATTTTGAGCGTCAACGTAGTAGTACCGGGGCGTGGAGCTCATTGGGCGCAACTTTGGCGGGTTTCCGGGGGATTGGCCAGCTTGGAGGAGAGAATGGCGGCAAGGTGATCGTGAGCTTTGCGGTAGCTTTTTGATTCCATGAAATGACGGACTCGTGGGTCGAGTTGCGAAGAAAGTTCAGCTTCCATTTTTTCGAGGGTGACAAAGATGGATCTCAACGCATCCGTTGTACTTGGCACGGTGGAGCCCGCCTTACCTGTAGCGACCAGACTCAGGTATTCGGACAAGGCGGAGAGGAGGCGAGATTCTGCCGGGGAAAGGGCCATGATCCCAAGATAGAAAGGGTTTTCCGGGTGTCCAATGCTTGAGTCAGGAGCAAGTACGATTTAACAATGATGGATGGCAGTACCCAAAGGTTTGGTGGCGGTTTTAGCCGGGGATGGAATCGGTCCCGAGGTGATGGCGGCGACCCGTGAGGTTTGTACGGCGGTCGAAAAGGCGTACGGGTTCCAACTTGAATGGAAGGAGGGCTTGGTGGGGGGGGCTGCGATTGATGCCCGGGCTAAGGCTTTGCCGGACGAGACGGTGGATCTTTGTCGCTCGGCCCAGGCGGTGCTTTTCGGAAGTGTCGGAGGTCCGAAATGGGAATCCCTTCCCCCGAACGAGCAACCGGAGAGGGCGGCGCTATTGCCTCTGCGTAAAATCTTCGGGCTCTACGCCAATCTTCGCCCGGCGGTGCTTTATCCCGAGTTGGTGGGCTGCTCACCCTTGCGACCAGACCGGGTGGCGGGAGGATTCGATGTGTTGGTGGTTCGGGAGCTGACGGGGGGTCTGTATTTCGGCAAGCCAAAGGAGACGGTGAAAACGGCCCAGGGAGAAAGGGCGGTAGACTCGATGGTGTACGAGACCCATGAGATTGAGCGGGTCACCCAGGTGGCTTTTCGGGCGGCGGCGGGAAGAAAGAAACGGGTGACTTTGGTGGATAAAGCCAACGTGCTTGAGACCAGTCTTCTCTGGCGAAAGGTGGTCAAGGGAATCGCGGCTCAACACCCGGCCATCACCCTGGATTTTATCTATGTGGACAACGCAGCCATGCAGTTAGTACGGGAGCCCGGGCGTTTTGACGTTCTTCTCTGTGAGAATCTTTTTGGCGACATCATCAGTGACGAGGCGGCGGCGGTGGCGGGATCCCTGGGAATGCTGCCCAGTGCTTCCTTGGGGCAGGGGAGTTTCGGGCTTTATGAACCGGCAGGGGGATCGGCTCCGGATATTGCCGGGAAGGGAATCGCCAATCCGCTGGCACAAATTCTCTCCGTGGCCTTGATGCTGGAAATAAGCTTCAGTTCCCCGGAGGCGGCGCGGGCCATTCGCGAGGCGGTAGCGGGGGTCATCCGGGATGGGTGGAGAACGGCTGATATTGTGGCTCCTGGCGAAAAAAGTGTGGGGACCCGGGACATAGCCAAGGAAATCGCCCGAAGGATCGCTTCCGGACGAGGAAAGGGATAAAAAGGGACATGCCTTCGACCCTTTTTGAACTGATGCGCCTGGGGGGACCCATCATGTGGGTGATCCTGGGGGCGAGCGTGGTGGCGGCGGCGGTTTTTGCAGAGCGGATGTTTGAGTACCGCAAGATCAGCATCCCTCTGGACCCTTTCCTGGACGGAATCGCCGCCTTGGTGAAGGAGGGACGTTTTCAGGAGGCGCTGGAGCGGTGTGATGAAGCCCATGGCCCGGCGGTGCGGGTCATCCAGGCGGCCTTGTTGAAGAGGGATATGCCTCTGATGGATCTGCGCGAATCGTTGCAAGAGGTGGGGCAACTGCAGGTACCACGATTGGAGAAGAACCTGTCGATTTTGGCAACGGTTGGCTACATCTCGCCCTTGCTGGGATTGCTGGGGACCGTGACGGGAATGATCCACGTGTTTCAGACGGTCAGCGGGGCCAGGGGTACAGTCCCAGTCGGGGAGTTGGCGGGGGGGGTTTGGGAGGCTTTGTTGACCACCGCCGGGGGGCTCGTGGTGGCGATTCCGGCGTATGTGGCCTACAACTATCTGGCCTCACGCATGAGTTCCGAGGTCAACGATATGGAGCGGGCCGGAATCGAGATGATTCAGATTCTCAAGGAGGGCGGCCGCTTCCGCCCGACGACGGTCAGCACGCCGGTGACCACGGCCCTGAAGACGGAAAAGCCGACTCCATGAAAATCCGGACCCAGGTCCGG
>RGYX01000163.1 GCA_010031845.1 Verrucomicrobiota bacterium | reverse complement strand
GGTGGCGGTACCACTTCCTTGCAGGTCGGGAACGAATCCCGGCGCTCCCTTTTGTCCACCTTTAACACCTCGGGCAATACCTTCTATTTGTCCTATGTCATGAACTCGTCCGATTTCTTCGGGGGAAACTACACCGGGATCAGTCTTTGGCAGGGCAATACGGAGAATATGTTCATCGGCATTCCGTGGGACGCCCGGAGCTTCGGCTTCGATGCCCACGGCGGAAATGGAGCCGCGGACATCAAGTCGATTGATTTCACGCCCGCGGCCAACACCTCCTATCTGGTGGCCTTCGGCCTGCTCCCAAGCGCGACCTCCGGCAAGGTGGATGTGAAAATGTGGGCGACCAGCAATCTGGGGGTCGATGCCAACACCTTGGTCTCCGGAACTCCCAACGCCTTCCTGATCGGTTCCCGAGGCGATTTTGCCTTCGATAACGTCCGGGTAAATGGCAACTATGCCGGAGCCCTGAAACTGTCGGGGTTGGCCGCCGCCACGACTGCCACGGAGGCCTTCAGCACATCGGTTTCCTCGGTCCCGGAACCCTCTGCTCTTTCGCTGCTCGATGGCGCGTCGGCGTTGTTCATAATCGTCGTCTGCTTTTATTCTTTCTTCGCCCCTCCGGGCACGGGTGATTTTACTATAGCTAAAACCTTGGTAGGTCTACCTCTAAATTGCTGAAAGGAAATGAATTACGATGGAGACCAAACGTTTGAAAAGGGGGTAGAATTTTCGACTTTAATGAGTAGCTTATTAAGCATGAGCCGTCGATGGCTGATCGTTATTGCTGCATCCTGTCTGCCTTTCAGGACTGAAGCCGCCAACGTGGTGGTGGATTTTGAATCTTCCCTCACCACCTATGCCACCTCCGTCACTTTCAGTATCATGGGAGGGGCCGCCGAGTATTTTCAGATCATCACGCCTCCGGCGGGGTCGTGGGGTATTATGGGAACCCAAGGCAGCAGTCATTTGGGAGTCTGGGGCTCGTGGACCGGCGCCGGAAAAAACGGAGGATGGACGGGAGCATCCGACACCACCTACGGGCGAATTGCACTGCTCGGCGGGGCCAAGAACGTAACTCTTGATGTATTTTCCGCGTCGAATCAGACCATTTCGTTTTACGGGTTTGCCGGAGGATCTCTGATTTCAACCGTCACCCCGACCTTGGCCTTGACCAATGTCAGCGGAACAAACGAATATCTCGCCAGAACCGTTACCCTGAACGGCGTCGACGAAATCCGCTACAACAATTCCAATCCTTTCGGTATCGATAATCTCGTCATCGGTGTTCCCGAACCCTCTGCTCTTTCGCTGCTCACCGTTGGGTTGGGCGTGCTCTTTCGGTGGAGCCGAAAGAGAGATTAAGGGGCAAGATTAAGTTTAAGTTTACTTGGGACTGGTAACTTCGGACTTACTGCATCGGGTTGAGTACGGGCTTGAACGGTGCGGTAGATTCTGTCTCCGACGATCGAGGTATTGATGATCACCAGCGGGGCGTGGGGCAGGACGAGGCCTTTGGTGAGCAGATCCGCGATGACTTCCTGGATGAGAGCTTCCCGTTCGGTCCGATCAAAGGGGAGGCAACGGGCGCGAACGCCGTAGTGAAGGGCAAGTTGACGTGCAAGGGAAAGAGTCGGGGTGAAGGCGTAGATGGGGGAAACGCGGGGGCGAAGGGCGGCGGCGACGCGGGCCATCCGGCCGGAGCGGGTGAAGAGAAGGATCCCCTGGGCCCCGAGTTGGTTGGCCAGATGGACGCCTGAGGAAACAATGCCGTCCGCCTCCCCTTCGGGATGAATATCCTTTTCGTATCCGATGGAGCCCGAGCGTTCAATGCGGCGGGCCACCCGATCCAGAACTTCAAGGCATGCCCGGGGATAGTTTCCGGTGGCTGTTTCCCCGGACAGCATGATGGCATCCGCTCCCTCGAAGACCGCATTTGAGACGTCGGTTATTTCGGCGCGGGTGGGGAGAGGATTGGAGATCATGCTTTCGAGCATGTGGGTGGCAACGATCACGGGTTTCATGGAGACAATGCACTGTTTGACAATCCTACGCTGGATGATGGGCAGTTCCTCATACGGGCACTCCACCCCGAGGTCGCCCCGGGCCACCATGATGGCATCCGCGGCGGAGATGATGCCGAGGATGTTCTTCACGGCGAGCTGGTCCTCGATCTTGGCGATGATTTTGACCTCCTGACCCTGATGACGGTCGAGAAAAGAGCGGAGGGCGATGACATCATCCGGATCACGAACGAAGGAGAGCGCCACCCAATCAATCCCCGCTTTCAGCCCGACCAGGAGATCGGCGGAGTCCTTTTCGGTGATGGCGGGAAGATTCACCCGGATGCCGGGGAGGTTAATGTGCCGTCGGTCGCCCAAGACGCCCGCGGTCAGGACGCGGCAACCGAGGGAGGTGCTGTCCTTACGGATGACCTCCAGATGAATGACGCCGTTGTCGACGAGAAGTTTCTGCCCCGGGGCTAGATCGTGAACGAGGTCGGGGTAGTTGACGGGGATGGCAGGAGCGGGAGCCCGGGGGTCAATCGAGAGGATCAGTTCGTCGCCGACCGAAAGGTGACGGGGTTTGCCGATGGTACCGGTGCGGATGGCCGGACCCTGGGTATCCAGGAGAAGGGCTAATTCCTGGGATCGAGAAGAGGCGAGGGAGCGTATTTTTGGGACGACTTGTCGGACAAAATCGTGGGAGGCGTGGGACATGTTGAGCCGAAAGATTTCGGCCCCGCCATCCATCAGTTCGGAAAGGGCGTTGGAATCGGTGTGTTTCGGGCCAAGAGTGGCGATGAGTTTTGTGCGGCGGGCACGGGGAGTTTTGGGGCCCAAGGGGGCAGAAGGATTGCCGATAATCATGTTCTCAACGATAGAGAAAAGAGGCTCGTCATGAAAGGAG
>RGYX01000162.1 GCA_010031845.1 Verrucomicrobiota bacterium | reverse complement strand
TCCCACCCGTCGTCGCCGGGCCGAGATTAACGTCATTCCCCTGATCGACATTCTTTGCATGCTTTTGATCTTTTTTATCGTTACCACCACCTTCAAAAAGAAGACGGCCTCCGTGGATGTCACGCCGCCCAAGTCAGAAAAGGGAACGGAAAAGACCGAGGAGCCCCAGAAAGCCCCGCCCGAACTGACCTTGAAGTCGGCGAAAGCCGCGGAATATGCCAAACTTTTTGAGGCGGACACCTTTCCCCTCTATCTCGGCGACCAAACCCTGAACTTGAATCCCAAGTCGGATTCTTTCCGCACCGACCTTGCCAAGACGCTGAAGGACAAAGGGGTCAAGAATGTCGTGTTAAACTTTGACGAAACCACGCCGATTTCCATCTTCTTTAAATTCTTTGATGCGTGCGAGGACGCCGGCGTACCGATCTCGGTTCGAACCTCCAAGATCGGTGGCGCCACCGCCAACCCCTGAAATCCCCCGCAACCTTGTCGGTCCGTCTTTATGGCGATCCGGTATTGCGCCAGCCAGCCACCCGGGTCAGCCCACCGGATGAAAAGTTGAGTGAACTCGCACGATGTTTGGAGGCCACCATGCGGGTGGCGGATGGCATCGGCCTCGCCGCCCCCCAAGTCGGCATTTCTCTCCAGATTGCCCTGGTTGATTTGCGAAAAGTGGAAAAACGCCCGTCCTCCCTGGAGATGGCAGGCAAGGCGGTGGATTGGCGCACCCAGATGCCCCTCTTTTTCTGTAACCCCGTAATCACCCTGACCCGCAAGAGAGAGGAAGCCGAAGAAGGATGCCTCAGTTTTCCCAACGTCTATGGCGCTGTGCGAAGAAGCCTACGTATTCGGATGGATTACCAGGATCTTCAAGGAAGACCAATGAGTCTTCAGGCCGGCGGTCTTCTCGCACGAGCACTGCAACACGAGGTGGATCATCTTCAGGGAATTCTTTTTATCGACCGGATGGAGCCGGAAATTCGCAAATCCATCGCCCCCTCCCTCTTGGAGTTAATGCAGACGACCCAATCCAAGGCGAAAGCCGGTTGACCCTATGCTGGTTCAGGCAGATGCCCTGATTGAGTCCACAGATCGGATCCATCGGCCGGGTCACCTTCGTTTTTCTGACCAACTCATCACGGAGGCAGGATCCAGCCTTAAACCCAGCCCCGGAGAGGAGGTATTGAAATTGTCCGGCATGGTCTTGGCTCCTGGATTCATCAATTTGCACGCCCACCTCGATCTCGCGGGGTTACGAAAACGTCTGCAACCGGGCAAAGATTTCAGCGATTGGTTACGTCAAGTGATCTCCTGCCTCCCTGAACTAACCCCGGAGAAGCGACGGCAGTCCATCGTCGAGTCTTCTACCCATGCTCTTCAGACAGGAACTACCTCCGTTCTCTCCATTCTTTCCGATTCCTCCACCCTCGCTGGCCTGACCTCTACCGCCACCCGAACATGGTGGGGCCTTGAATTCATGGATTTCGCAGAGTCGGTCAACCCCGCCGAAGTTCTGGATCGGGCGAAAGCATGGCTGATCCGACATCCCGCCTCCTTCTGGCATTTGGCTCTCTCCCCCCACTCTCCCTACACCGCTTCGCCCGAACTATATCGCTCCCTCCGCGATTTGAGTACCCACCAGCAACTCCCTTTCACCACTCATTTGGCCGAGTCTCCGGTCGAAACACTCTTTTTGACCGGCGAGTCCTCCCCCTTGCATTCCCTCCTCCCCAAGGAGCTTTCCCGCAAAGATCTGGCAGGAACCAACCGCTCCGCCATGGGTTGGTGCAGAACAAACGGGACCCTGCCCCACTTCCCCATCCTGGCTCACGGCAACGAGGTGACGGAAGCCGATCTTGGTTATCTCGTGGAAAGAAAAGCCACCATTGTGCATTGTCCCTTGGCCCACCGATGGTTTGGCCGTGCACCCTTTCCCTTTCCCCTTTACCAGACTCAAGGGGTTCCCATCTGTCTGGGAACAGACAGCCCGGCCGGCTCCTCCAACTTTCATTTTGATCTGCGGGCGGAGGTCCGGGAGTTTCGGTCCCATCACCCGCAGGTCACAACTCAAGAGGCATGGGCCATGATCACCACCGAGCCGGCCAAAGCCCTGCAACGACCATGCCAACTCGGGTGCCTGACACGGGGAGCCTGGGCCGACTGGGTGGCTTGGAGAATTCCTGCAACCGGCGATCTCTTGAAGACAATCCTCGAGGACAGGCAAAATGCAGAATGGACTTGTGTGGGTGGTGTTCCGACTCGCCACGAAACCCTCTGACTTTTCCCTCGTCCAATCCCACATCGTTTCGGCACTCTCATGGGGTGTCCAGCCCCTCGGCCAAACCCTTTTTGGATGTTATGCGCTCACGGCATTCCATCCGGCAGGCCACAAAAACAGAACGTAACTTGGGAAACAACCCGTCCCATGCCCTCTCTTTTTCCAACAACGACTATCTCGGCCTCTCCCAGCATCCCAAGGTTAAGCAGGCAGGGCGGCAATCCATCCACGAGCACGGGACCGGATCGCAGGCTGCACGCCTGTTGGCCCCCAACTACCCGGAATACCAGAGACTGGAGGAGGCTTTGGCGGGCTGGAAATTAACTGAGAAGTCCCTTCTCTTCTCTGCCGGGTATCTGACACCTTTGGGGGTAATTCCCGCTCTGGCCTCAGCCCCGGACACGGTAGTCATCGAAAAAAATGCTCATGCCTGTCTTTTTGACGGCGCCAAACTCTCCAATGCCAAAATCCGCATCTTCAACCGCCGCGACCCACAGGACCTCTTCCAAGTCCTTCAACTGACTCGAAAACTGAATCCCCAGGGCAAAATTCTTATCGTGACTGAGTCGCTCCATTCCATGGACGGGGATCTTCTTCCCCTGAAGGAAATCGTGGATCTCAAGGAGGAGTTTGCCGCCTGGCTTCTCTTGGACGAAGCCCAC
>RGYX01000161.1 GCA_010031845.1 Verrucomicrobiota bacterium | reverse complement strand
CGGACTCCACCGCCCCGCAAGCCATCGAAAGATGGCCAAGGCTGGCTTTGGGAGCCACGATCCTGAAGGGGAAATTTTCCAAGACCCTGCCCAACACCTCTGCCTCCACCCGGTCGTTCGCCACGGTGCCGGTCCCGTGCGCCACCACCGCATCCACCTCCCCCACCTCCATTCCGGCATCTTCCAGACAACCTCGCAGACAAGCCTCGGCTTCCTTCCCTCCCACTCCCGGATCGGTGACCCGCCATGCGTCACACCCCTGCGAGGCCCCGCGGATCTCCGCCAAAATTTCCGCCCCCCTTTGCTCCGCGCTGTCCTTGTTTTCCAAAATCAAAAAACCTGCCCCCTCGCCGACCACGAAACCCGACCGACCCACCCCAAAAGGCCGGCAGGCCTGAGAGGGTCGATCGCGAAACCCTCGGGCCAAAGCCCCCAACCGGTCGTACCCAAGAATACCTCCCGAATGCACCCGACCATCCGCCCCTCCGGCCGCCATCCAATCCACTTCCCCATCTCGGATCCTCCAAAATGCCTCACCGATCATCTGGGTGGAGGCGGCACATGCCGCCAAACTCTCCATCCGGATTCCACCGATTGCATTTTTTTCCGCCAAAAAAGCGACCGGATCTCCGTCACCCTCCTCGTTCGGTCCAGGCCAACCGATGGCTGCCGCAATTCCACCCCTGCCCCCGGGTCGACTTTGCCCGAGTGCCTCTCGTAACGCCCATTCAGCCATTCGCCTATTACGCCAACCTTCACCCGGCAATCTCTCTTCCAGCATGGCCGCCACCTGCACCGGGGCATCCTCCCAGCCGATCCAGGGAATCGGACGAACGGCACTCTTTTTTTCAACCATGCCTGCCCAGAATTTTTCCAAGCCAAGACCCAACCCCGTCACTACCCCCATCCCCGTCACCACCACCCGCCTTCTCACTTTCACTTCTTCTCCCCCACCGTCACCACCACCCGCCTTCTCACTTTCACTTCTTCTCCCCCAACAGCCCGGCCAAACGTTCCGCCAGATCCGCCAACGTGGGGTCAGGCTCCGCAAAGAGGATTTTCTCATCGAGGGATTTCTGCACCGCTTCCTCCAGTCGGAAGGTCAGATCGATCCGGTCGATGCTCTCCGCGCCGAGATCCTGTCCGATTTTTTGATCGTCCCTCAACCCCCCTTTTTTTCGCAAAGTTTCCGCCACCGCCTGGCGAACCAACCCCATGAGTTCCTCCTTCGTTTTCATGCCTCTCCCTTTTGCCAAACGGAAGCCAACGCCCGCCCGTCCGCATCCTCAACCCACAACACCAGATCCGCCCGATCAGCCAACCAAACACGAATCCTGTCCATCGCCTCGATCCGGAAGCCAAGTTTTGTCTGTATGGTCTCCACCGGACCTTGGGCCCCAACCTCAATTGCCAGTTGGGCCACGGGAAGATTGGGCAGACAACCTAAAAGCCACAAAGGCGGATGCTCCTTCCAGGATCGGGCGATTGTCCCAGGACTGCGGTCACGAACCCAATCCGGCCAAGAGGGTGGTTTCACCACTCCGATCACGCCGATCCGCCTGCCCTCCGTCTTTTTCAGCGGAAACTCTTTTTGCCCCTGTCGCCAAGCCAATAAACCCGCCCTGACCAAAGCCGCCCCTCGCTCCCCCATCCAACGACTGGCCTTAGAATCCCAGGGATCCTCCCCACCCCCAGGCCAGATCCCCGATCCGACCCTCCTCATCCCCGGAAAGCATGTCTTGCCCGCGTCGGTATGAGGCGTAGGATTTCCCTCTTGTGTCTGATCACCCGGAGCGCTCCGGGGGACATGAGAAAAAACCTTCAACGTACTCTTTCGGCGGCAAAAATACCGCCCTGAAAATTGGGTCGATTCATCGGCCCGCATCCTAACCCAAGAAAGCTATCCATATGACCAATTTCGAAACTCTTCTGTCGCAGTCGATGCAGAATTTCCGCGAGGGAACCATCGTCAAAGGCCGCATCATCGAACGTCGCCCCCGCGAAGTCATGGTCGACATCGGCTACAAATCCGAAGGCGCCATCGATCTGGGCGAATTCAGCCCCGCGGACGACCTCGCCATCGGCAAGGAAATTGAGGTCCTTCTCGAGCGCCTCGAAAACGAGGACGGCCTGGTCGTTCTCTCCCGTCAAAAGGCCGCCCAGAAACAGAATTGGGACAAAATCGTCAAACTCAGTGAGGCCGGCAAAACCGTCCAGGGCGTGGTCAAAGGCATCGTCAAAGGCGGTCTGACCGTCGACGTCGGTGTGGAGGCGTTCCTTCCCTCCTCCCAGATCGACATCAATCCTCCGAAGAATCTCCGCGAGTTCATGGGCCAGACCCTTGAGTGCCGGATCGTCAAACTCAACGAGGACCGCAAAAACGTCGTCCTCTCCCGTCGCGAACTGATCGAGGAAGAGCGCAACGAGAAGCGGGCCAAGCTCCTCTCCCATCTCGACAAGGGGGCCAAAGTCAAAGGCCGCGTCAAAAATCTTACCGAATTCGGCGCTTTCGTGGATCTCGACGGCCTCGACGGCCTGCTCCACGTCACCGACATGACCTGGGGCCGCCTCGCCCACCCCTCCGACCTACTCCAAACCGGTCAGGAAGTCGAAGTCCTCGTGCTCGAAATCGACAAGGAACGCCTCCGGGTCTCTCTGGGCATGAAACAGATGTCGGAAAACCCCTGGGACAAGATTGCGGAGAAATATCCGGTCAACCTCAAGGTTCGCGGCAAGATCACCAGCCTCGTCCCCTACGGTGCCTTTGTTCAGCTCGAACCCGGCGTGGAGGGTCTCATTCACGTTTCGGAATTGTCTTGGACCCGGCGGATCGCCCGTCCGAGCGACGTGCTGCAGGAAAGCCAGGAAGTCGAGGCCATTGTCATCAGCGTCAGCAAGGAAGAGCAGAAGCTCTCCCTCTCGGTCCGGCATCTGGAACCC
>RGYX01000017.1 GCA_010031845.1 Verrucomicrobiota bacterium | reverse complement strand
GGTTGCCGAGCCAGTTGCGACCGGAGGTCTTAAAGCCGTATTGCGAAGCGGTGTTCGGGGTCGAAAAGATCCAAGGTTTGGAGTTAGCCGCGCCGTCAAAGGCGCCGTACACCTGGCCTCCCTTGGAGGAGGCCCCATTGCGGTAGATACGCAGATCATTGAAATACGGCTGTCGCTGATCCCCGGCGGCCAGATTGGAGGCGTAAAATTCAAGCCGAGTCGGGGCGGAGGAACCGACGGTGACGGTCCGGGTGAAGATCCCGCCATCTCTGCGGGTGGCTCGAACTTCCAAGGTGGTGGCGCTGGATCGAGTGATGCTCCAATTCATGGCTTGGGTGCCAAATGCCATCCCGGAGCTGGATCCCCCGACAACGATGTCGGAGGTTCCGGCGTTCTCGGCATTCATGAGGAAGGTGGTGCCTGCCCAAAGATTGAAACCTTTCTTTCCGTTTGCTCCGTTGCCGCCATCCCAGTTGATGCCCCATTGGAAAGAGATCGAGTCACCCACATTCAAAGCGGAAAAGGAACGAATGGCGGTCGCCGAGGAAGTTGTCCCCCCGTTGGCGTAAAGACCGAATGATTTCGAACTCATGCCTTGGATGCCCGCTGCGGCTGGATCGCCCAAGAAAACGCCAGAGCCAGATCCCCCGGCTGAGATTGCCCAAGCATCAAAACCCGAGCCTTGGTTCCCACCGTTTACCCAGCTTGAGTAATTGGAGGCGGAATCCGAGGCTGTGGCCGGGCCAGCGTTGATGGGATTGCCGAATTGGTCGGTGATGAGGATGACGTGATCGTTATTGCCTCCCTTGGGCGACCAGGTCGCGGTGTAGAGTTTGTTGCCGCGGATGGCCGTTGTCGCAGACGAGGAAATTTTGGCTGTCGAACAGACCGTCCATGACAAAAGCCGCGCTGGTGGAGGCCGTCCACGACGCCGCGCCGCTACTATCGGTGGAACTGCCACTGGTGAAGGTGTAGCCCACCGAAGTGGCGCCGGCGGGTGCCGTGTAGGCGTAGGTAAACTCCGTGGGACCCCCGGTCATGGTGAAGCTTTGTGGGGAACCGCCGCCGGTCGGCGTGAAATTGACCGTGACCGAGGTGGCTCCGGTGAGGACTCCATCATTGGGGCGGTAGGTGACAGTGATGATTTTGTTTCCACCAGACATGCTGAGGGCCGAGGTCGCATAGGATCCGACGGTGGCCGGCGGAACGCTGGAGGTACTGTAGATGTTATATGCATAGGGATTGCCGCTGATCCGGAAGCCCTTGATCACCTCCTGCAGGTTGGAAACGCCATCCCCGTCCGAATCCTTGTCCCCATCCGTGGTGGCGGAATAATCGGTATTGGCATTCATGGGATTGAGACGAGTCCAGGTCTCTCCAAAATTCGGAATGAGATCCATGCTGTTGTCCCCGGGCCATGCCTGATCCGGACCGGGGTTGGTCCCATTGAGGAAACCGCTGAGCTCGATTTCGTCCGGAACGCCGTCGCCGTCCGTATCCTGCATGTTTTGGCCATACAGGTTGAAGACTACCCGGCGGGAAATGCGATTTTCATTCGAGGTGCCGGCTCCGACCACTGCTTCAAAGAAATGGGTGCCGTTGATAAAAGCGCCGGTGAACTGCCGGGTGACGCCGTTGGTAGGCACATAGCGCCCATCGAAGGTGGATTCAAATTTGCCGCTTCCAGAGGGATTTTCCGTTAAGGCGGGCTGCTCATACCCGTCCCAATAGAGTTTCACGCTATTGGTGGACGTCCCGGTGGGAACCGTGACGACGGTCTTGAAAAATGGCTCGTTTAACGTGGTGTTATTGGTGTGGCTGAGGGCAATAGCGGTTCCGACGGTGTCGACGGTGAAACTGCGGGTGAGGGTGGAGGTGTTGATCGTAGTACGATTTGAGCCGTAGTCCGCCTCGGTGGCGTTCAGAGTGATGCTATGGTTTCCGGAGGATAGACCGCTCAGATTGAGTCGCCATTTGCCTCGGATCACCATATCGGCTTGCTGTGGAGCGCCGCCATCCAGGGAGTAAGTCAGGTTGAAAAGAGTTCGATCGGGGTTGTTGATCGTGATCACCCGGGCGCCTTGGATCGTTTCGCCGGCGTTGAGGTTTTCGAAAACGAGCTCAGGTCCACGACGATCCACATATACGGTTTTGGTGAAGGTCTGGAATAGAGCAGGTTTGCCGGTGCGGCCGTTGAAAACGCGGGCTTTGATAACATGCAGGCCCTCGGGGACCCCGGTGAGGTCGGCCACGAGACGAAACTGTTTGTTCGTGCCCACGCGGGTGGCCTGCTCGAATCCGCCCGTGACCATGTCCTGTCCGGTGAAGTCCGTGGCGGTGGCGTTGAGGTTCCGACCCTGCCCCCACTTCACAATGACGCTATCCACCGTTTCTCCGCCTTGGGCAGGCTCTGAATAGGCGACGTCGATATTGACGCTGTCTCCAGTGATGCGGGTGATGCTGCGGATCGGTTTGGCAACTCCGTCCCGTCCGGCGGGAATGACCCATGGAATGGTGGGCAGGGCGGCTCCGGTAGAAGAAGTGACGGAGATGGCGTCACCGGTGGCTGGGGCTCCGGCATTGATGGGGGCCCAGCAGCCCCAACCTTGGCCCGACCATCCTCCGACCGTGATGTTGACTTTACCGGTGCCATCCACGGTCACGAGGCTCGGATTTTTTCCCGTATAGTCTTTTAGTGTCGTTCCGGGGGAGAAGGAGGTCTGGATGCCGTTACGGGTTTGGTCTGAGCCGGAATTGTTGAGAACCACGAGAAGAAGACCCTCGCCGGAGTCGGGACTGCCGTTGCTATTCAGATCATCGTACCGTTCATAGGAAAAATAGCTGTTTTCCGTCCAACGATTGTATTCCTTGCCCCGGCAGAACTGGTTGTGGATGTAGACCAAATTGGGAATGGCGCTGGATTGGAAACCATTGACCGTGTCGCCGAGGGCGTAGTCGTAGCCTTTGTTCATCCAGGTGTTTTTTCCTTGGGTGCGGCCAATTTCCGAGGCGTTGAGGTTATTTCCGGAGAAGTAGACAATCGGCACGCCGATGTGAGTGAGGATGTAGGCATAGGCTAATTCCAGTTTGGCCGGGGGATTTTCATCGTGACTGTGGGCAAAGGTCACGCCCTCCTCGGGGCTGAAACCGGAAGTGGTGTCGGCCAAGGCCCCGAGATTGCTGCCGTTAAAGGCGTTCATGATCAGGGCGGATTTGCGCGGAAAATCCAGGTAGCGGCTCTGGATGCCCCAGTTGCGGTCGGCCGGGTTGCGCCAGTAGTCCACCTCCGCCTGGGAGCCAATGAAGAATTCCGAAAAGATCATGGCATCGTTGCGGCGTAGATCGTTTTTGTACATATCGGCAAACGTGATGTCGCTGACCGCGGTGTTGGCGGCGCGCCCCAGACGGCGCTCCTTGAAGTTCCGTTGGACGTTGTAAAGGAAGGTCTGGTTTTTTACATCCGTGGTCTGATTGGGAAGGCCGAAAAAGTCCTTGTAGACGTGCTTGGGAGCATCCAGGCGGACGCCATCGTAGTCCATGGCGTAGCCCAGCCAGTTGATCCAGCGCACCATGAATTGGCGGGAATTTTCCGTGGTGAAACCGGTTTGGGAAAAGTACGGGTATTTTTCTGAATCCCCTGGATGGCGGACGAAGGGGGTGGGGTCGGCCGCGTAATTGGGGGCACCGGTTTGGAATCGATTATCGAATTCGAGGACAATATCGATCAGGCTGACGAGTTCCTGATTCAATGTGCCCCCGTAACCGTTGTCGGGTGTCCAAACATTCATCCGCGGGGCGCGCTTAAATCCGCCCGGTTGGGAGGCATCCGTCCAGACGTGAAAGTCCTGTGGCACCATGCCGGGGTAGGTGCGGAAGTCCGGTCCGTTACCGGCGTGATTGAAGACAATGTCGGGGTAGATCTTGATGTCAGCCTGGTGGGCGTTGTCCACCAAGTTGCGCAGGGAGGTGCGGGAACCGTAGCGGGTTTCCCAATTGCCGCGTTGGGGTATGTCTCCAAGATCGAATCGGTCGAACGAGTTGTAACCGACGTTGCCACCGTAGGCGAAAGGGTAGGGGCCACCGATGGGGGACTTGCCGGGGGGCGGGGTCCACATGGATTCGTAACCGATTTCGGCAATTTCCGGCAACCGCTGGTAAATTTCATCCCAACGCGTCTCGAAGTACTGCAGAATGACTTCCGATTGGGCCGATCTGGCGAACAGGCCCAAGAAGGCGAGAAAAGCGATTGGGATAAGTCTTCGCACAGTTGTAATTATCCTACACTTAGATCTTTAGAATTGCTACCAATTATAATATTAAACTGTTCACTTTTCATAATAGCTAGCGCTACTGATAAGCAGATTTGATCGCTAACGGTTAAAAATGTTCAAAAAACTAAGGGGCAAATACTTGCAATTTGTAGAACTTCCGCGCTTTCCCATTTGCTCCCGTGTCGGTCACAGACTTTTGAGTGCCATCACCGGTAACTTGGGAGCCTACGGTTGGCCAGTTGGTGGAAGATAGAGTCTCGGTTCCGATAACCTGATAAGTGCGCCCTGAAACCGTGGGGAAAGTGATGGTAAAGCCGTTGGTTCCCGAAGAGGAAACACCGACTATGGGTAGGCCACTAGAAGGGGAGTTTGGGTTGGATCCAAAGATGTACTCCTGCAGGTTGCTCAAGCCGTCGCCGTCGGGATCCCCGCTGCCAGTTTGGTTTAGATTCCCAAAGTTGCTGATTTCCCAAGTATCTAGCAGGCCGTCGGCGTCCGTGTCGCTGTTGTCTATGCCTTGATCGAAGGCGAGGGTAACCGTGTGAGGTCCCTGCCCCACCAAGGCAACCTCCACTTGTTGGGTCTGCGCCTGATTGCGCATGTTGATGGTGGAAAAGGCGGCTAATCCATCCGTATCCGTGGCCGTGGTATTAATGCTGGAGGAGTTGCCTGAGTTGGAGGTGTCGCTGCTCACCTGAACAAATGTACGAACCGTCCCACTGGTGGACACATTGGCCACATTGATCCGGTTGGTGGAGGGCGAGGTGACCGTCAAGCCAGTCTGACCGCGGATCATCAGATCCTGCAGGTTGGGAGACAGACCGAACCGCAGGAACGCCCGGCTGAGTCCGGAGAGATTGTAGGTGGCGGCGAGCCGATCGCTGGAGGCGTTTGCCAAGCGAATGGTCTTGGTGACCCCGTCCTGACTGTTCATCACCCATCCGGTGGTTCCATCGGTGGTGGCGGTCACGGTGTAGAGGGAGTTTACCCGCGCGTTGTTGCCGGCACCTCCGGCATTGATCACCCACCAATCTTTGAATCCACTCGTGCGGTAGGCGTTGACCGCGCTGCTGGAACCGCTGACGTTGCTGTTACCCTCGTCCTCGGTTTCTGCATTGCTGTAGGCGGCCAGGTTTCCGGCTACCTGCCAAATTTTGGAAGTGGCGGGATCGCGCATCCAAGCGGCGGTCATGCGTCCGCCGGATCTCTCGAAGACGGCGAAGAGGCGGGAATTGAAGAGTAGATACTCGTTTTCCCCGTCGAGATCGATGTCCTCGGCGGACGAGCCCAAGGTGGACGAGTTGGCGGCGGAGGCCCATTGCTGAACCCGGGCGTAGACACCGGCCCCGCGGGTCTGGGCTTGGGAGAATTTGGCAAAGTCCGCCAGAGTTTGGCCGGAAGTGATGTCGGGGTTGATGTAGTCCCCGGTGCTGAATTTGCTCAGATCATTGTTGGTGGTGTTGTGGAAGGCCGTCTGGAAGAGCGAAGCACCCAAAGTGGCATGAGCCAGAGGGAAGAGAGGGTGGTTGGTGGGCATTCCGGAGAGGGTGGTCCAGACCCGATCACTGACCGTGTTGGAGAGCCCGGGTTGTCCGAAGGCGAGCGGGTTCGTCACGCCCGAACGGATGATGAACTTCTTGTTTTTCAACCCCTCCTCGTATGAGGATCCGTTGAACCAATTGTCATAACTTTCCTGGTTGGCGTGGTCGACCCAATCTTTGGCGGTGAGGGCCAGGGGTTTGTTGGTTCCCTGGTTGGCGGAGCCCCAAGTGGTGTAGTTGTTGCCGTCGGTTCCCTTGTAGGGAACCCGTCCGGCCGCAATGTCGGTGGCGGTAACCAACTTCACCCAAGGCCGATTGATCAGCCAGCGAACATTTGTCTCGTAAGGGGCCAGGATCGCGTCATTGCCCATGTCCCCAAGATCCCTCCACAGGGTGACCAACTGATCTTCGACGCCGCTGCGAGCGCGCCGGGAGAGAAGCTGGCGGATGGGGATGGCGGTTCCGCTGTCATAAGACTGCGAGAGGTATTCGGAGGCGGAGTCATGGATGGGGATGATGCGCATTCCGTTGATCTCGTTGATTCGGTAACCGCTGTCGCCCAGCGCCGAGGTACGGCCGAACCATTTGACCAGATGCCGGCTTTGATCGGCAAAGGTGTAGGGGAATCCGATTTGGCGTATTTGCTCGAGGGAGGCGTGGTCGAGCACCCGCTCACAGGCGGATCCGGAACCGTAGATCCCATCGAGGACGTCCCGCGCGGCGAGGATGTTCTGGCGGTTCATTTCCTGCGGGAAATATTTCAACACGTGGTCGGCATAGGTGGTGCCAAGCAGGTCCAGCCAGCCTTGGGCCACTGCCGTCTTGATTCGTTGGTTAAAGGCAGGGCCATCTTTGCTGGCATCGGTGCTGCTGGCCCATTGCAGAGCCGAGGCTAGGGTGGCGGTCAGGTGCAGGGACACGGGAGCCGAGTTGTCCTCATGCACCTTCAGCCAGCGGGAGTAGCCCGGGCTGTTGGTGGCGCTGGATTTGATCAGGCTGTGCATGAAAGAGGCGGGCTGCAGGGCCTGATTGGCGTGGGCCAAAAGAAGAACTTTGGCCGCTTTGCCCCGGTCGTTCCAGGCGTCTCCGCGACCAAACCAAGTGCTTAATTTCGCGTTGAGGGAAATATTGGAGCTGTCTTTCCAGTAATCGGAGCAGATCCAATCGTCGCCAATGGTATCTCGGAGATCGTGGCGCCCCGTGAGTTCCCCTGCACCCGCCGGGCTGTTAGCCGTGCCGTCCTTGGAGGTGTAAACTTGGAAGTGAAGGGTGTTGGGATTTCCGCTCCAGCCCAGATCCCTCAAGGTCTGGCGGTTGATGGAAAATTCGCAGGCATCCTGCGCGCTGCTCCACTGGGCGGCTACCAAGCCGGTGGAACCGACTCCCCGGCTGACGACCCCGTATCCCGCTGAAGATGGATCCTGATAGACATTGTCCGTGTTGCTTCCGGGGTTGGTGTCGGCGTAAACGGTGCCGCTATTCTGTCCCCAGACGGCAATCACGGCCTGCCATCCCATGGTGGTGGTGAGATCCACCTGATCGGGCAGCGCTTTTTCACCCACGCCGGTATTGCCGACATTGATCACCACATAAAGGTCGACATAGCCTTGCCAGGCATTCGCTTGGAGGTCGAGGAAGTCGGCACGGAAGTAGAGCTTGCCGTCCCCGCTAGCAGCGGTGTCGCCCCCATCGCGGAAGGAGAAGGCCACCAGATCACGAGACGTGTCGTAGCCATCGTAGGTTCGATAGATGTCGCTGACATTTCCCCCGCTGTCGTACTCATCCAGGGCCATCAGGTCATCTGGCCTCCAATCGGAGAAGGTGCCGATCCGGATGGTGCCTTCGCCGGTGACCGGGGCGATGCGGTCATCTTTTTGTGGGTCAGTGCCGGCGAGGTACTCCTGCAGGTTGGTTTTTCCGTCCCCATCAGGATCGCCGTTGGCTCCATTGATCGGATTTCCATCGTTGGCAAGGGCGGTGCGGTAGTTGTCCGTGCCGTTATCCAGCGGATCGAGCCCATTGGATACTTCCCAACCGTCCGGCAAGTCATCTCCATCGGTATCCGCCTTGAGGGGGTTCGTCTCGGTCCAAGCTTCGCCGGCGTCATAGACCCGGTTCCGGTTGGTGTCCCCGTCGATGTAACCATTTCCGTTTTTGTCCTCCCCATAACCGTCCTTCAGACCATCTCCATCGGAATCCGGATTGGTCGGGCTGGTCTCCGTCCAGGTTTCAAACGAGTCGATCTTGTCGTTGGGCCAGTCGCCGGCGTTGGGACGTGCCGTGGTGTATTGGGCGATGGTGGCAGTGAGCGGCAGGGACTTGCCATCTCCATCTGTCCAACCGTTGCGGTTGGCGTCCTCCACGCCGTCCATGATTCCGTCCCCATCGGTATCGGGATTGGTGGGATCGGTGACCGATCCGGCGGCCTGACGGGAGCGGTTGTCGCCTAGACTGAGCGAACCGACTCCGGGAACCGTTCCGGCATTTTCCACCACGGCATAAAGAGGAGGATCCATGTCCCCAATAAAGTTCTTAAACCCATCGGCGTTGGTATCTGCGGCCGTATCGGTGGGTGGGTTGGAGGCGGTCCTCCAACCCACTTCGAGTCCATCCGGAAGCCCGTCCCCGTCCGAATCCGGACAGGAGGGGAGGCTTTTGCCATAGGCGTAATAGACGTGGACATCCCCGTTACTCCAACCGTCCGAGGTGGAAGTCGGGAGATCTTTGACGGTGGCCTCATCGGCATCACTGAGTCCGTCGTTGTCACTGTCTGCATCGGTGATACCCGAGGGTTCGCGCAGGATCACCCGGGCGTTGCGGCTCGTGGAGGAGGAATCGGTTCCATTGGTCCCCGTGGCCGTTAGTTGGTAATTCCCGGCGGAGGTGATCATCCAGGGAATGCTCCAGATCTTGGAAGTGGAATTTACCGTGGCGATGATCCCGTCCCAAGTTCCGTTGCCATTGGTATCCACCAACGAGGGTTGCTCGTTCGCATCCCAGACTCCGTTGGCGTTCAGATCGGTAAACGTATCTCCCGAGTCGTATCTACCGTTGGCATTGTTGTCGATATAGGGTTCGGCGGCATCAAACTGGCCGTTGAAATTGGCATCCACGTAAAGTTCGTTGAGGACGGTGATGGAGGGGTTGCCGGTCAGGGTGACGCTGTTGACCGAGAGGCTGGTCTGAACCTGCACGGTGAAACGAAGACTGTCCGCTCCGGGCAGATCGGGGAGGATGATCTCGTAACTCTTCCCATCCGAATCACGCTCGGGAGGATTGGTGATGGTGATGAAGGGTTTGGAGCTTGGGTAGGCTTTGACGAAACGTATGTCCTCCAAAACCACGCCGGAGACCGGGTCATTGTAGGTAACCCGGAGGCGGTGCAGGAAGTTGGGTTGATCATTGTAGAGATTGGGAAGCTTGATAGCCAACTCACGGAAAGCCCCATTCGCACCATAGTTGCCCCAATTCATCGTGGTATTGTTGGTGGTTAAAAGTTGGGTGACCGCGCCCCGGTCGGTGCCCGATTCCGTGCTGGCAATACTGAAGTTGACCCGGTCCAGGATTTGTTGGTGGGACAAACCATCCGCGATCGGGCCGGAGAGGTAGACCTTCATGTAATAGTTGTCCCCCACGGTGTCTCCATCCCGCTGTGGCCAGGCGATATTCAGGCGCATGAGGGGACCGGCGGTGTTGAGCGTGCGAACGATTTCCGTGACGTTGGCCGCCGCGGCGCTCAGGGTGAAATTGCGGGAGGAGGAGGCCTCGACAAAACGAAGTTTGACCTGGGCAGTTCCGGAAGAGGGGATGTTTTTGTAGCGGAAGCGGAATTCGCGGTTCAGAGGGTGTTCCACGGCGGGATTCTGGGTGACTTCGCCGACCTGAACCCAAGCTCCGATGCTGGAACTGACATCATAAACCCCGTTGCCGTTTAGGTCGGTGTAGGTTTCATTGGCGTCATACACTCCATTGCCATTGGCATCGATGAAAGGATCCCCGCCCGCCCCGTTGCCATTGGGAGATTGGGTGATGGCGTCATCGTTGCTGGCATCGCTGTCATCGATGTGGGCCCACACCTCGGTGACGGTGGCATCCGCGCGGATAACCATTTCATAACTGGATCCACCCACCGTGTCGCCGTTGTTGCCAGGATAAACCAGGGCGGCCTGGGGCGTCTGGGCATCGTAATAGAAAGTTTGGGTGAAGGTTTGATAAAGCGGCGCCTGGCCGTCCCGCTTAAGGAAGGCCCGGGCCCGAAGAACATGGAATCCATCCTTCAATCCGGTGGTGAGGGAATTGTAGTCGTTGTGCAAGTGGAACGGAACGTTGGTGGGGTTGAAGTTGGTGATGCTGAAAGTGGTCAGCATCATCTTTTTGTAGGCCACGGAGCTGGAGTCAGCCGGGAACCAAGAGCTGGCCCCTTGTTGATAAACCCCAATTTTGTAGCGGAGCTGGGTGCCGGCCGTTGGCTTGGGAAGATTGGTGACACTCCACCAACTACCGGCATCGGTGCCGGTTTGGTCGTGACGCCAGTTCATTTCCACCACCTGGGTCTCTTCCCGCCCGATGCCCCCGGCGCCTTCCGGCCAGGTGGTTCCATTCGTTGTGTAATAGAGGAACATTCTGTAACCGCCGAGCCCTGATGGCGTCTTGGACCAAATCGTTAGATTGCTAGCATTTTCTGCCAGTTGAAGGGAAGGGGGCCGTTCGGATCGTGATAATGCCATGACACCACGGAACCCCCATAATTGGTCCAGTTATTGGCGTTGGTCGGACCCCAGTTATTGGTGGCAGATCCTCCGATGATTTTCACGAACGTCTCCGCCCCGGGCGAACCGAATTTGCAGCGTGAGGAATTGGCGGCGGCAAACTTTTCCGGATGTTGACGGTCGCGGAAGATCGGCTGTTCGTATCCGAGGAAGGTGTCGGTACGCAGGCCGGGAGGATTGTCGCGCTTGGTGGCATCGGTGATGCCGACGGGGACGGTGCCGTTGAGGTCAACCCCGCCGTCGAGTTTGAGCAGGATATTTTCCGCCGAGCCGTCGGCCCGAGCCAAAATGGTGAGCGGGGATCCGCCTTTGACCACCGGGATCTTCATCCGATAGGTGTAAGGCACCATGTCATTGGTGGAGTCAAAGCCACGATTGGAAAGTCCGTAGGGATTAAAAGTGGAATCACCATCCGGA
>RGYX01000160.1 GCA_010031845.1 Verrucomicrobiota bacterium | reverse complement strand
CGGAGTGCCGGTTTGGTGACGGGGGAAGCCTTCCAATACACTTTAAGTGAGGATCTGGACGGAAACGGCGCCATTGGTCCAGGAGAGTCGACAACCGGGGTGGTCACCTTTGTTGCGGGAACCGAACTGGCTGGAACCCTGGAAGTCCTTGATAGCCGCATGGTGGGTGGAAACTTCACCATCACCTTCTCGGCCATGCCGGGAACCAAGTGGCAGGTGCAGAAGAGCGCCACACTTGTATCCCCCCTCTGGGTGGATGTTGGAACCGTGCAGACCGCAGACGGCAACGGTTATTTCCAGATCGTGGATCCAGTAGGCTCGGCAAGCACCGGCTTCTATATGGCCTACCGGGTGCCGTGACTTCTATATGGCCTACCGGGTGCCGTGAGGGTGATAGATTAAGATTAGGATTAAGATGAGATGGTTGTACGTAACCGCCTGATTCGATCAGCACGGATCTTTGGGACAAAGGCCCCAGTGCTGCTAAAGTTTTAATTCCAACCGGACTATTTTGATCGGAGGTTGGAGGAACCAGGTGCGGAAAAAGCGCCCAAAGGTCTGGCATTGGAGGGTTTGGGGATTTCACTGGGATTGGGGGCGGTTTTTGGCGGCTTCACATAATAATCACGGTATTCGGTAAAGGTGGGGGGGGAGTCAGGGAGGAGAATGTTGCCTGAGGACCAGGCGCCGGCACCCGCAATCAGCGCCACGGGAGGAAGGATGAAGGTAAAAGCCTTGGTGATATCATCGGGCTCTGTCATTTTTTTATACCAAAGTCGAACAGGATGATCGTCCGAGGATCGGACGGGGACATCGATTCCTCCCTCCCGCTCGGTGCCGTTGATTTTTAAGGGGGTATCCGAGAAGTAACGGATATAACCCAAACCGGTATTCTGTGGTTTTAGATCCCACGAGGTCGACTTGCTTGTAGGTGCCGGGAGGAAGAACAACCGTGGCGTTACCGCATGGGATGGTTTGCTCTGACTCGACCGCCAACTGGCAGTCTTTGGGGCGGTTAGTATCGAGGATAGGGTCGATCTTTTTTCCTTCCGTAAGGGGCGCTGTGGGGGTGGGTTTTGCCGGCTTGGCCGGAGTGGGCGGCAGGGCGATGTCTGGTCTGGCAGGGACATTGGGTTCATTGATGACTGCCTGGGAGGAGACGGCGGAAGAAGATGCGGGGGTAGCCTGGGCCAATGTCATGCGGGCGGGGGGAAGGTCTGACAGCTCCAGTCCAAAACAGGATGAGGTGAGGAAGAGGATGATCAGAATCGGTTTCATGGCTAGAAGCGGTAGATCAGGTTCAGGCCTGTACCGGCGTTGTAGGCCTCGAATTGACCGGTAATGGGTTCAGGGACGCTGGTATCGCTCTTGGTCCAACTGACAAAGGCGCGTAAAGAAAGATATTCGATCGGCGAATAAGTAACGGAGGCGCCGTAGGTTTGCTGAAAGTCCAAACGGTCCGACTCATTGATGTACGTGAGACTGGAAAAGGGCGAGGTGTTCGGATCGTTGTCACTGCCCGTATATTTTGCCAGACGAAAGCTGGCGTAAACCTGGGTGTTGATCTCCCGGATCGGATTACAAACCCAGGCCAAGGTGAGGTTGTTGTCCGATCTGGAAAACTGGTTGTTGCCGGGACTGGAGCCCTGGGGGGGCGTCCAGGCAAAGACATACGATGCACGGGCGGTGACCGAGAAGGAGTGGATCTCCGACAAGGATCTGAACCAAGTGGATTGCCAGGCGATTGGATATTCGTTGAGAAAATTGGACGGCGTGGTGTAGGGATTGTTGCTGGTATAAAGATTCGCTTCTGCCGAGAACTCCAAATACAGATCATCAGCGAAAGCCCACCCCAGGGAGGCGTAGGGGTTGGAGATGCGAAAATTCTGCTGGGCGATGGTGTATGGTTGGCCGGGAGCAGAGGAATTCACGACACTGGATGGATAGGGCTCCGCTTGGGCATAGGTGAAGAACTGATAACGGAAACCAGCTTTGGGAAAAAACTTGGAGAACCTTTCATCTTGGAACTTGGGGGCAAAACCGATTTCCGGAGTGGTGATGATCTGCCAAGCCCCGAAGGTGTTGGCAATCGAGGAGGCGTAAAGAATGTTGCTATTGTAGAAAGCCTGGCAATCGACCGTGAAAAAGAACCATGGTTTGCTCTCCTTTTCGGAAATTAGCTGAACATCGCCCATATCGGCCGGCAAGGGTTTGGCGGTAATGGAATCCTCGGGCAAGTTTGGACCATTGCCGCTCATTGTTCACCTGTTGCCTCAGTTGCATGTCTTGACGAGTCTGTGAAGACACGGCGGCACCTGCCGAACCGGTTTGGGCGTAAAGGGCTGGGACTATAAATAGACAAAAAGAAGCAGCTGTTAAGATTATGAAATTAACAGAACTTGTTGGTGGACTTGTCTTTAATGGTGGTCCGTTAATCTGGATCACGGACAAAGTTACCCACAATTATTAAATCAACACAAGCAATAGTATATATACCTACTATACTGACTATATATAGTATAATACGTAAAAATTATGATATGATTACTTGGAATTTAAAGTGGGTAATGCTGCTGGTGATAAGATACTTGGTTTGAGCGCAATCGAGTTCTGGTAGGGGCGGCTATCCGTAGCCGACCATTAAGTGGTTCTGCACGGTCCGTTGGGACAACGGACCCTACCGGTGGCACCGCCTTAGGTAGTTCAAGCTTGGTAGGGGCGGTTATCCGTAACCGCCCGTTAAGTGGTTCAGCACGGTCCGTTGGGACAACGGCCCCTAACGGTTGGCACCGACTCAGGTGGTTCAAGCTTGGTAGGGCAGGGTCGATTACCCTGCCGCGGCAGCCTCGTCGAGGCTGCCCTACCGGGGTCCCAAGCGTGGGGGTTCAATCCGGAATCAGGCTCTGCTCGATGGTGTCGTCAAAACGGAGGTTCAACAGTTTCCAGTCACCACCCACCGGGCTGTAGTAAACAAACTGCCACCGGAGGGGTTTTTTCGG
>RGYX01000159.1 GCA_010031845.1 Verrucomicrobiota bacterium | reverse complement strand
TTTCGTAATCCAGTTCCTCGGCCAGGTCGGAGTAATTCACCTCTCCGGTGGCTTCAATATCCTTGATAACTATATTCATTGGTTCTCCTTTGTCTCAAATTCAACCTTGGTGAAGGGTTCCACGCCCCTTTGCCCAAGCTCGGCATCGAGCTTGATCATGCGGTAGAGGTCGTGGACGTTCATCGAGGTTTCGTGGACGCATCGGTGGATGTTTCTCCACTCCTGCATCAACTGTTCGTTGGTCATTTCGGTTAGGGTCATAAAATCGTTCGGGGAGGGTTGCTCCTTTCGGGGTTAAGGGTGGCTTGTATGTCAAGAGTCTGTCAAGACAAGTCTAATGACTTGCTAGACAGCCCTGCCGTTGGCATGGAGAACGTTCCTCAGAACGCTCTGCTGGCCCCGGCGGTTGGTCAGCTTGCGGTATCGGGTGAAATCGTCGGGAGCCATCAGACAGATCGCCCCCGCTGTCTTGTGGGCATAAACCATGGCTCCTCGCACCTTGGGCACGGGGTTGGCTCTGGCACATGCCAGACATAGGGTCAGACCCAGCTCGAGGCGGCCGGGTTCCAAGACGCTGTTGCAACTGGGACAATTCAATGGGTTCTCCTTTCAGGTGGGCCCGCTCGATCTTTTCCATCAGGCGGGAGACCACCTCGGCGGTGGTGTACACCCTCAAGCCGCCGTGGGTTGGGGCTTGGGAGCCGCTTCTGACACGAACTTGGCAAGCTCGGCCCGGACGGAGTCGTCCAGTAAGGCCTGAGCCTTGCGGGTTCCCAGACTAATGACGGGGAACTTGTCGTCGGGGTTTTGGCGAACCACAAGGAGGGGATGCCCCTTGTAGGTATCGCGGGAGATGTGATACGGCATGGTCGTTATCCTTTCGAGGTTGGGGTTATTTGAGCTTCCAGGTCAGCCGCAGGCCCTCCAGGGCCTTGGCCACGCTGACGAGCCTTGGACGCTCAACAATGAGCTTCTTGGAGCCAAGCTTGCGCCATTGGCCAAGGGTGGCTCGGGATTGGATGTAGGTGATGGGTTGGGTGGTTGTGTTCATTGGATGTCCTTTCGGGGAGGGTTATTCGGTGATGTGCTGGGGAACGTGCCAGACTTCCGGCACTTCCTGTTCGACCAGCATCGTTACGTGACCGAGGTCACGGAACCTTGCTTCGATCTTCTTGGCCACCTCGCGATTGAAGACGGGCTTGGTCTGTGACCAGCCCATCCGCAATCCCTTATGGTGGACGGTGTATTCAGTGAGGGTTAGCTTGCTTTTGGCTTTCATCGTTGTGTCCTCCTTGATTGACAGCACTTTGTCTTGATTTATGCTTGCCGGACAGTGGCTGTTCATAACTGGCCGGAAGCCAAGAAGCTCTATTTGTCGGGGACGCCTGCGGGTGACATCCGCAAGGCCTTGGGGATTCCCAAGGGCACTTTCGATGCCCGTGTGAATCGGGAAAAGTGGCTTGCCGAGAAGCAAGCGTTACAGAAGCGAGCGGCCGAGGTTGCTCACGCTGTCGCAAGCCAGAAAGTCATCGGAAAGGCTGAAGACTATCTGGCAAGGGTGACAAAACAGGTCGAGCACGGGTTATCCGCGCTTGAGTCTGATCTACCGGTGACCCGCAAGGAAGTTGACCAGCACTTTGAGGCGTTGGGCAAGATCGACAAGGTCGCTAGGCCGGCGTTGGGGCTGACTGAATCCAGCGGGAAGGGTTTGAACGCCCTCATTTCGCTGAATGTTCTGTCCAACACGGGAAATCCGGTTCAAACTATTGACATTCAAACGACAAGAGCTGAAGAACCCAAGGCGTTAGATTGTCAAGATTTGTCAAGACTACCCGAACCTACAGAGTAACCCATTGGGTTAAGCACCCAAACAGGTCACTCCACGGTGACTTCGCCGGTTCGACAGTCCGTCCAAACAATCCGACCGGTCGAAAGTTTAACACCACGCCGGAGGATCCTGGAGCGTTCCCAACGCTGTTTGCGGGGATTACGGAACCCAAGGCTAAGGTTCGAGCATACCGATGGCGTTGAACCTTGTTTCCAACCTGTTCTGAATTTCATTGGTGGCCTCTTTCTCCGCTGGTTAGCGGTGGCAAGGCATAGGTTCGCTATGCCCTGCTGACCGGTAACCCTTGGTGTTAGGGTTTAGGCGTTGAGCAGTTCGGCACGCTCTTCTGCCGTAAGCTTGGCAAGAGCGGCTTTAAGGTCATCGAACTTGACCTTGGGGGCCTTGACGGCGGGAACCTTGGCCTTGGTGAAGGCCAGTCGGATGCCGTTGACGGCGTTGTCCTTGCCGAGGGTCTCTGTCGAATACGACAGGGTCAGTCCGGCGGCACGGGCTTTCTCGACATAGGCAACGGCCTCGGCGTTGCGTGACTGGCAGTAGCGGGAAAACTCCTGCTGTGCCTTCACGCCGTCGAGCTGTGCCCAGTCCTTGAACTCACGGAATGTGAGTCGGCGGTCAGTAGTGGCCGTGGAATTTTTGTATTCACGGACGGACAACTTCTGGCCGTCTTGGTTGATCTTAGCTAATTGCATAGTGATACCTCATGGTTATGGGTTGATTTACTTCCCCCCTAGCAGGGGAAAGTAGGCAACCCATAGGTCGGCACTATGTCGTTACCATCTGTAAGGATGGTCGTGCATAGTTACGCCGACCCGATGGATTGCCGAACTGATTTGATTAGATGGCTGTCTAATCTTGTGTAGTCATCGCCCTGACCCACCATTACCTCGCAATCAACTTGCTTACGCCGAACGGCACTTCTCCCAAGGTTGGGCGAGTAATCCGTCACGCTGGATTGGCTGGCGATAGGGAATAGTCTCTTAAACTACTCCTCTCGAACTGGGGCAGTAGCCGATTCCCTTGCACGCTTCCCGATAAGTCTGGGGCAGGTCGTCACCCCAAACCTCTCGCCCCTACCGAGGAGAATCGAACTCCTCGTCAGAGTCTGGCTTTCGCCAGAGGAGCTGAGGGGGAACCCTCCGCTCTGCTTTGCTAATTCCGACAAACACTATATGGAAACGCC
>RGYX01000158.1 GCA_010031845.1 Verrucomicrobiota bacterium | reverse complement strand
ATCCCTTTGGTAGCAACGCCACCAGCCTGAACCAAACCTTTGATCTGGGAACCTCCTTCAACGGGGGGTTGCTAGCGAGCAATCTCTGGACCCTGACGGTGGCCGATATGCAGACGGGGGCCACAGCCAGGTTCGATAGTTGGACTTTGGAAGTTTCAGGGATTCCCGAGCCGTCCTCCGCGAGCCTGCTGGGGGTGGGAATTGGGGCTTTGCTGGCGCTGAGGCTCAGACGCAGAGCAATTTAAGTCTCCCCCTTTTTTCGAGCTAGGCGCGTTTCACAGGCTTACTCGGGAGAAGCACGGACCATCGCATTCTAAAATCTTAGGCATGGTTCGGAAAGCCTTACAGGCCTCCTAGGCCGCGTGGTGGGGGCTTCCCTGCAAAATTCTAGCAAGCCCTACCCAATGTCTGCGGTTTGGGTTAGCCTCCGCCATGCCTCGGCTTGTCTTCATTTTCGCCTTCGAGCTTTGCTCAGGAAACCAACGTGCCAACTTTCCGTCTGGGAATCGATGTGTTGGCCCAACGTGACTTTCGGGAACTGCGGGGGAAGAAAGTCGGTTTGGTGACCAATCCCTCCGGGGTGGACGGGAAGGGAACGCCGACCTGGCAAAGGCTACGGGAAGCCCTGGGAGCCAATCTGGTGGCGTTATATGGCCCGGAACACGGGGTTTTCGGAAAAGTGGGGGCAGGGAAGCATGTTTCTGGTGAAAGGCACGGTGAGGACCGTAACAACGACGGCAAGATTTCCAAAGAGGAGGAGACGGGGATCAAAGTGTTTTCGTTGTATGGTGACACACGAAAACCCACGCAGAGGATGTTGGATGGGATCGATGTGATGGTTTACGACCTGCAGGATCTGGGCTGTCGTTCCTACACCTATATCAGCACGTTGGGTTTGGTGATGGAAGCAGCGCAGGAGAAGGGAATCGAGGTTCTGGTGTTGGATCGTCCCAACCCCCTGGGCGCGTTCCGGGTGGAGGGGCCGCGGCCGCAGGGGGATCTGGTGATCCCGTCCTTCATCGGGCAGTACGACATCCCCTATGTCTATGGGTTAACCGTCGGGGAGTTGGCCAAATGGATCAATGAGGTGCATCTGCGTCGACCCTGTCGTTTGACGGTGATTCCGATGAAAGGGTGGACCCAGAAAATGACCTGGGAGGATACGGGACTGAAATGGGTGGCCACTTCGCCGAACATTCCGATCACGCGCTGTGCCCGCGGGTATGTGGCTACGGGATTCTTCGGGGAACTCGGGGTCAGCAACGGGGCCAATCCGACGGGAATCGCGACGACAGGGTTGGACGGATCGTTGATTCAACCGTTCGATATCTTTGCGCTGGAGAATGTGGATGCGGAGGAACTTTGCCGGAGAATGACGGAGTGGGGGTTCA
Source organism: Verrucomicrobiota bacterium (assembly GCA_010031845.1). Classification (GTDB taxonomy): domain Bacteria; phylum Verrucomicrobiota; class Verrucomicrobiia; order Methylacidiphilales; family Verrucolacustridaceae; genus Verrucolacustris. Next base: position 1,639 of record RGYX01000158.1, on the reverse strand, counting down.
ACGGGGTGAAGTTCACGCCTTTCCGGTTTAAGCCACCCACGGGAAGGTACCGGTCGGTGGTGATGGCCGGAGCGCGGGTGACGGCGGATCCCAAAGCGCCGGCTAATTTGACCGCGATCAACATGGCAGGGCTGGAAATCCTGAAGAAGCTGCTTCCCCATAAGAATTTCTTTTCCGATGCAGAGAACGTGCTGATGTTCGACAAGCTCAACCGGACCCGACAGACAAGGAAGATGGTGGAAGCGGGAATGACGGCTCGGCAGATCGTGGCGTCCTGGGATGCAGGGGTTGCGAAATGGAGGGAGGAGAGAAAGCCCTATCTGATGTATCCGGAGAGTTTGGAGCCGGTGCGTAGCTTGCCGGCGGCCGGGTCGGCCCGGTTGAAGCCCTAATTAGGCTTTTAGGGGTTTCGTCTTAAGTGATGGAGGGAGCTTCCCGGCTGCGAAGACTCCCTTCATGGCTAAGGACTAAACGGCTAATCAACGCGGCAGGCCGCGGGGCCAAGGGACTCGGCGGCGGATGAGCCAACCTACCCCGATCAGATCCTGAATGCCGACCCAGGCGCGTCCGGCGATCGTGTATTTGGAGACACCGGCACGGCGGGGGCGGTGTCTGACCGGCAACTCCCCGAGTTTCAACCCAGCGGCACCCAGCAGGGCGGGCAGATAACGGTGCATTCCCTTAAAGGGAACGAGGAAGCGGACGTCTTCACGTTTCATGATCTTGAGGGAGCAGCCCGTGTCGTGGGCTCCATCCATCAACACGGCCCGACGAATGGCATTGGCGATGCGCGAGGCCACGCGTTTTTGCCACGAATCACGCCGCGGGGTGCGAATGCCGCAGGCAAAATCAGCCTGACGGCTTTGCAGGAGTTTGAGGAGGGAGGCGAGATCGGCAGGGTCGTTTTGGCCGTCGCCATCCATCATGGCGGCGTAGGGGCGGTTGGCGGCCAGAAGGCCGGCATAAAGGGCCGGTCCTTGTCCAAGATTCTTAGGAAAATGGACCACGCGGATGTCTTTTTCCAAGTCGAGAAGTGCAGGGGTGCGGTCCTGACTACCATCGTCCACGGCGATGATTTCGGCTCCCGGCACAGCCGCGCGGGCCTCGGAGATCACGGCGGAGACGTTCTCCTCCTCGTTATAGAAGGGGATGATGAGGGAAAGTTCAGCGGACATGACTTATTTGGGGGAGAGGAGGGATTTCATCCGGTGAAAAACCTTGGGGAAGAGCCTCGGACCGACTCTTTTCCAAAGTAGGTCGAGGAAGCGGGCGATGATCCAAGTGTAGAGCATGGAAAGGGGAATGGAGGCCAGAACATCGGTGGGATAATGGTCACCTGTATAGACGCGTCCCCATGCGGCCAAGACGACGAAATACCAGGGCCAGCGGAGGGAGGGGCCCCAGACCAGACGCGCTGACATGGCGGCGGCGGTGGCATTGGCCACATGGGAGGAGGGGAAGGAACGGCCGTGGGTAACCTCCTGTTCAGGAATATTTGAAATACGTACGGCAGGTTGCCATCGATTTTCCCCCGAGCCTGGGCTTACATCCCGCACGCCCTCGACGGCCTCAAAAGGGCGAGGGCGGTCGAAAAGGTGTTTGAGGGGGTTGCAAATGAGGGGATCTCCGATGGCGATGC
>RGYX01000157.1 GCA_010031845.1 Verrucomicrobiota bacterium | reverse complement strand
GTTTATTCCCAGGGGTACGATGCACCGTTCCCAAGACGATAAAAATGTCACCGTCTTTTTTGACGGCCATGCCACGTTTCAAGTCATTTGCGATCACTGCCATGGGGTACTCACTTTCTTGTTGTTCGCTTAGAGTAATCTGAAGCGGGTCAGATCCTGAGAATCCACCAGCCCGACAGGGCGATGCGACGCATCCACGACGACCAAGTCCTCGATGCGGTGTGTCTCAAAGATATGCAAAGCTTTGGCTGCCAAACTGTCAACGGGGATTGTGACGGGATTTTTCGTCATGACGGATTGAAGGGGGCGGGCACCAATGGCGGGATCTTTTTGGAAGCCACGGGCAAAATCTCCATGGGTGTAGATTCCCGCGACCTTCCCTTTGGCATCCAGAACGATGGCCGCGCCGCAGCGCTTGGTCGTGATCTCGGCCAAGGCCTTCGCCACCGTGGTTTTGAGGGTGACCAGAGGCACGGAGGACCGGGGGCGCATGATCTCGCGGACTTTCATGAGAAGATCCCTCCCGATGGCCCCGGCCGGATGGAGTCGGGCGAAATCCTCCCGCCGGAAGCCACGGCTTTCGAGAAGCACCATGGCCAAGGCATCCCCCATGGCCAGCATGGCGGTGGTGCTGGAAGTGGGGGCAAGGTTCAGCGGACAGGCTTCCTGATCCACCGAGACATCCAGCACCACGTCCGATTGGCGGGCAAGGTGTGAACGTGGATTGCCGGTCATCACGACGAGTGGCGTTCCCAACCGTTTAAGCAAAGGGACCACGCGGAGTAGCTCATCGGTGCTGCCGCTGTAACTGAGGATGAGGATGAAGTCTTTTTTGTTCACCACGCCGAGGTCACCGTGGGCCGCATCCACCGGATCCAGGGTGACGGAGGTGGTTCCGGTGCTGGCCAAGGTGGCGGCGATTTTGTGACCGATATGACCGGATTTTCCGATGCCGGTGACAATGATCTTCCCGCCGGTCTCCAGTCTCTGCTGCATCAGGGCCACGGCTTTCAAAAACGAAGGTCCCAAGCGGCGGCGCACACGGCGCAGGGCGGCAATCTCGATATCGAGAACGCGACGGGCTTTTTGCAGATGACGGCCGTTGGCCATAAAGGTGATAGAATAACGACCCTCCGTCCTTCGCTTGAGTGTGTTGCCGTCTGAATGCACGTTAGAGCCATGCGACGCTGGCCTGAGCTGTTTCTCGCCCTCAAATTTCTTCGCCCCAGAAGAAGTTTTGTGTCGATCATCACGATTCTAAGTTGGTTGGGGGTGGTGGCTGGGGTATTGGTCCTGATCGTGGTGCAGTCGGTCATGCGTGGGTTTGAGGATGAGTTGACCCGCAAGGTGATCGGATTTCAGTCGCATTTGACCGTAGCCGGGAACGCGCCTTTACGGGATCCTGCCTTTTTACTTGGGCAGATTCGGCAGGAACCGGAAGTGTTGGGCGCGACCCCTTCGGTTTTGGGACCGGTGCTGGCCGAGACGCGAAGCAGGATTTCCACCCCAAGGATCAAGGGTTGGGATTCAGATTCCGCACCCGCCGTGATTCCTCTCCCGGAGTGTGTGGTAGAGGGGGCATGGGCTCCGGGTCCGGATACCCTGGTGGTGGGCTCTGAGTGGGCGAAATCCAACCGGGTGGAGTTGGGCACGGAGGTGAATCTTTTAGCTCCCCAGCAGTTCAAAGATTTGTTGGGGGCGAAAACCCCGGGCGCGACTCTCCCCAAGAAGATCCCGTTACCAAGGACCTTCCGGGTGGCCGGGATCTTCACCACCGGAATGTTTGACTATGATTCGGAATATCTCATCACGGATCTTTTCACGGCGCAGGAGTTGTATGCGGTTCCCGGTTCGGTGCACGGAATTGCCATCAAGCTAAAGAATCCGGATCAGGCTGCCGACGTGGCAGATAAGATCCGGGCCAAGCTGGGCACGGATCTGCGCGTGTTGACCTGGATGGATCACAACCAGCGTCTCTTTGCGGCCGTGGCGGTCGAAAGACGGGTGATGAGTTTTCTTTTGTTCTTTGTCATGGTGGTCGCGGCGTTGGGGTTGAGCGGGACCCTGATCACGGTCACGGTGCAGAGATCCAAGGCCATCGGCACCCTGGCGGCCCTGGGAGCCACTCCTGGCCAAATTGCCACGATCTTCACGATGTACGGAGTGGTGGTGGGTGTGCTGGGTTCGGTGGCGGGCGTGGTGGGGGCATGGGTCGTATTGGCCAACCGAAACGGTCTCAGTCATCTCATTGGAAGACTAAGCGGACAGGATCTTTTTCCGGCGGAAATCTACCATTTTGCCAGCCTGCCGGTCCGTTATGACGTGGGTGTTTTTCTGGGTGTGGCCTTGGCCGGGCTCAGCCTGAGCGTGCTGGCGGCCTTGGTTCCCGCCTGGGTCGCCTCCCATGCGGAGCCCTCTGCCAATTTAAGGAGATCATGAGCGAACCGCTTCTGGAAGTCAGGGATCTGCGCAAGGGTTATCGCCTGGAGGGAAGGGCTCCGTTGGAAATCCTGCACGGAATCAATTTTCAACTGAAAGCGGGTGAATGCCGGCCGATTTGCGGCCCCTCCGGAGCCGGCAAATCCACGCTGTTGCACATCCTTGGGGGATTGGAACCGGGGAATGGCGGGGAGATTTTGTGGAAGGGGCAGAGGATGAAAGGCTGGAGCAGATCCCAGTGGGCCTTATGGCGCAGGACGGCGGTCGGGTTTGTCTTCCAGTCCTACCACCTGATTCCGGAGTTGACGGTGGAGGAAAATGTGCGATTGCCGGCGATGTTGGCCGGGGTTCAGGTGGGTGAGCGTTGGGAGGATTTACTCGATCAGGTCGGAATGACTTTGCGACGCGACCACCTCCCCGGGGAACTGTCCGGCGGGGAGCAACAGCGGGTCGCAGTGGCCCGAGCCTTGGTTTTGGAGCCGGACCTGATTTTGGCGGATGAGCCGACGGGGAATCTTGATGGAACTTCAGCGGCGGGGGTGCTTGATTTGCTTGTTCGAATGGTGCGGGAAAGGCAAAAATCACTCCTGCTCGTC
>RGYX01000156.1 GCA_010031845.1 Verrucomicrobiota bacterium | reverse complement strand
TGGCCCGCCACCAGTTGTCCTTGAGGTTGCGTTTGAGTTCGGCGCCCAGAGGACCGTAGTCCCAAGCCCCGTTGAGGCCGCCGTAAATTTCGGAGGATTGGAAAATAAAGCCCCGGCGCTTGCAGAGCGCGACGATCTTTTCCATGCGGTTATCAGCCATAAGGGGATTTTGTGATTCTAGAAAAGGAGTTGTTAGCGATGATTGGGGCGGATGAACACCCCAATATTCGGCACCCTGCGAAAGGCGGTCCGTATCCGCCCCCCGTCGACGGGATCGGCGGGACGTTGGCTGCAGCGGATGGGGGGGATGATCCTGTTTTTCTTTGTGGTCTTTTTGTTGTTGGGCCGGGTCGTGGGTGTGCCGCAGGCGTGGAAAGACCGGTTGGTTCGGGAACTGGCGTCGCGGGGTCTGGAGGTGGATGCACGAAAAATCACCCTGGATCCGCTGGGCGGGCTGGTGGCGAGGGATCTGGTGGTCTATCGGGACGCCGGAAGGAAAGAGGAGCGGCTGAGGGTCGGGCGGGTGGAGCTTTCACTCAACTGGCTGGCGTGGAAAAAAGGAGAGCCTTTTTTGTCCGGGGCCCGTCTGAGGGACGCTCATATCGATTGGCCCCTGGGGGAGGGGGTGGAGGCCCAGGCGCGAAGAGTGGAGGCGGTGATCGAATTTCGTCCGGGGGAGATCCGGTTTCAGAGGTTGCGGGGCCAGGTGCTCGGCTTTGATTTGGATCTGCAGGGGCGGGTGGGCACGGAGCAGGGAAGAATGGCGGCCCCGCAGGTGCTGCCGATGGCCGCCACCTGGCGGAGTCTGGAGAAGGTGCTCAAGGATTTGGGCGGACCTGCCCCCAAAATCCAATCGGAATTCAGCGTGGAGATCGGCCGACCGGATTTGAACAAGGCCGAAATTCTCATGACCGGCAGCCGGGCCGTCTGGAGAGGTGTTCCTTTGAAGGAGTTGGAGTTGCGGGCGACGCTGGCCGAAGGTGCGGCCAGGCTGGAAAAATTTCACTTGGGTCTGGAGCGGGGTTCGATTGAGGTGGCGGGCTGGGCCGACTTCGTCGGGGGGCGGGCGGCGGTGGATTATTCCTCGGATGCCGACCTCTCCCTTTTCGCGCCTGCGGGGGGGGGCATGGAAATGGCCCTGCGGGAGCTGCACTGCCAAAATCCGGCACAGGTCACGGGCAAGATCGAAATGGATTGGCTCAAGGCCCCCGGTTTTTTGTGGCAGAGCCGGCTGGAGATCGGGGAATTCCGTCTGGGGCTGGTTCCCTACCGGTCGTTGCTGTTTCCCTGGGTGTCCGACGGCAAGAGATGGATGATCCAGGGGCTCAAGCTGGAGGCTGCTTCCGGCGGTCGGCTCGACGGACAATTGACGTTTGACGGAAAAGCCGAGCTGAAGGGGAACATGAAAAGCAATCTGGACCCGAAGGGATTGGCCCCTTTATTCGGTCCGGGGGCGGAACCCTTTTGGAGCAGCATTGATTTCCACGAAGCGCCGAAAATCGATGTTCGGGTGACCGGCGCGGGCCTGGCCCCCGACCTGATCCGGTTGGACGGAAAAGCGGAGGCGGGTTCTTTCCGTTACAAGGGAGTGGAGATATCCGGTCTGACGGGGGATTTTGCCTTTGCCACGGGAGAGTTGAAGGTTGATCACCTGCAGGTTCATTCCGGCGGCGGGACGGGGACGGGGGAGTTGACCTACATTCTGAATCCCAACGCGGTGGATTTTCAGGGGGTGCAGTCGACCCTTCCGGTGCGGGAGTTCTCCCCGGTGTTTGGCGAAAAATTCAGGAAAACCATGGAGCCCTACGATTTCGTGGACCGGCCAGCCGTGACCCTGAACGGAAAAGTGGACCTGGAGGCGAAGGGGAGATCCCAGCTGAAAGCAACGGTGAAAACCAAGGAGGGGCTGAATTACAAGGTGGCCGGCAAGTCCCTCCGTTTTCACAACGTGGATGTGCAGGTGGAATTGGAAGGGCGAAAAGTGACGGTCAAAACCGCCCCGCACGCCCCGGGAACCGTGATGGGAGGAAAAGTGAAGGTGGAGGTGGTCGTGAACGGCGGAACCAAAACCCAATCGACCAAAATCGAACTTCTGGATGTGGACTTCGAGCCCCTGGTGCAGACTTATTTCGGCAATTCCGGTTATTCCGGCCGGCTGGATGGGACGATCGCGCTGGATGGAACCTCGCAAAACTGGAAAAAGTGGACCGGGAGCGGAAAACTGGAGGTTCGGGACGGCACCTTTCCAGGATTGGGCGCCTTTGAAAAGGCGATGAATGCGCCGGCGGAGTGGGTGGGGTTGACGGATCAGAATGCCGAAATGGATTTCGAACTGGGGGAGGGGAAGCTTTTGGTCAGCCGGCTGGATATTGAATCAGCCCTGGTGATCACCACCGGGCACGGGACGTATGACATGGTGAACGACCAGCTGGAGAACTTTCTGATGCGGCAAAATCTCCGGGGGCCGGCCGGGGTTCCCTTCTTCCTTGTCAGCCAGATGTTTCAATACGAGGGGAACGGATCCCTGAAAAATCCGGTCTGGAAGCCGCGCAATTTCGACGATGAAAAAAAGTAAGTCCACGGTTTGCGGTGGCAGTTGGGGGAAGATGCGGCCCAAATCTTCGTGAAAAGCAACCGCCAATGGGGGATGGGTAAACTGCCCGGGGAGGAGAGGGAAAAGTTTGTGCAAGGAAAACGGGCCATGGATCTCTGGGTCTGCGCCCATGCCGGGTATCTGGTCAACCCCGCCGGGCAGGCAGCGATCCGGAAAAAATCCATCCAATCCTTGGCGGAGGAGATCCGGAGGGCAGAGGAGTTGGAGCTTGAGACCGTGGTGGTGCATTGCGGCAACCGGGGTGAGATTCCAGCCAGCCAGGCGGTGGCGAGGGCCGTGGAGGGATTTTTGGAGGCATTGGAGCGGTCCGAAACGACCCGCATCCGGTTGGCGCTGGAGAATGCGGCCGGTCAGGGAACCTGCCTGGCCAGCGGGATCCAGGAGTGGGGGGAGATGGTGCACGGGTTGCCGGCCAAAAGAAGGGCTGCGTGTCTGGACACGGCGC
>RGYX01000155.1 GCA_010031845.1 Verrucomicrobiota bacterium | reverse complement strand
GAAAGCGGTGAAGCGGTAAAAGCGGATGGGGTGCCGGGGGCCACTGGGGTGATCACAGGAAACAAAATTCTACAACAAGAGGATTTTCAGGAGAAATTGAGAGCCTATCTGGGGAAACCCGCGACGATGGCCACGCTGAATAAGATTAGCCGCGATGTGATTGAGTATTATCGTCGGCAGGGGTTCCCAGTGGTTAACGTAGTAGTGCCCCAGCAGACTGTTCGTGATGGGGTAATCCAGTTTGTGGTCACCGAGGCCAAGGTGGGGAAGGTGATTGTGGAAGGGGCGAAATGGTTTAACCCTGACAAATTTAAGGATGAGGTCAGTCTGAGGGAAGGGGACAAGGTGGACGGTGACCAGTTGCAGGAGGATGTTCGCTGGTTGAACAACAATCCCTTCCGCTCTACCGATCTGGCTTTTCAACCCGGCGAAGCCCCGGGCACAACCGACGTGATTTTAGAGGTCAACGACCGCATGCCCCTGCGCTTCTTTTTTACCTACGACAACTACGGCATCGATATCACAGGGAAGAACCGTCTCTCCACGGGATTCAATTTCGGAAATCTCTTCAATCTGGATCAGCAGGTGAATTTTCAGTATACCACCACAACCCAGAGCATTTTTAATGCTATGAATGCGTACTCTGGAAGCTGGATTGTGCCTTTCCCTTGGAGAAATTATATGACGATCTATGGGGCCTACTCCGGATCATCGGCGGAGGTCTCCCCCAACAATACCCTCAACGGCTCAAGCTGGCAGATAAGTGCCCGTTATAACGCTCCTTTGCCCATGATCTTCGAATACACCCATGAGCTTTACGGAGGTTTCGACTTCAAACAGGCCTCCAACTCGCTTTTGATTTTTAACACCTCTATCGGTGCAGGTGGAGGTTTTGGAATTTATAATGTCTTTCAGCTTACGGCGGGGTACAGCGGAAACATTCCCGATCCCATCGGATCCACCAGCTTTGAGGTGGCCGGGTTTTATAGCCCGGGAGGGCTGGGCACGCTGAATGATTCGGACACCTACAATCAAATCGTTCCCAACGCAGATCCGGATTACGGTTATGGTAAATTGAATCTGAAGAGAGGCTTTGTTCTGCCTATGAACTTCAGTCTCACAGGGGCGTTCAACGGGCAAATCACCACCAGCAATCTAATGCCCACGGAGCAGTATGGTTTGGGCGGGTACAATACAGTTCGAGGATACGATGAGCGTGTGGCCAACGGAGACAATGCGTGGGTGGTTAATGTTGAGTTTCGCACACCCCCAGGGAGTATTGCCAAAATCTTTGGTAATCAGGAAATTGATGACCGGCTCCAGTTCCTTGCTTTTTGGGATTACGGGTTTGTTGGGTTCAGTAACCCTTCGCCGGGACAGACCTCAACCTACCTCATGGGTATCGGACCGGGTCTGCGATACAGTATTGATCGTTATGTCAGCGTACAATTTGATTGGGGATTCCAGTTGAAGCAGGCCCCCCCAGGAAGCAAGGCGAACGACCGAGCTGAGCTCAGTGCGACAATCTCTTATTAGCCAAAGTCCAGCCCCGCAGAATTCAAAGGAACTTGCCGGGGTTGAGCACGTCTTTGGGGTCCAAGACTTTTTTGATGCGCTGATGTAGCTTGCGCAAGGCCGGGGTGGAAGCGGCATTCCACCAAGGTTTCTTCGCTAGTCCGATGCCGTGTTCGCCGCTGATCACGCCCCCCATCTTCAGAACGCCTTGGAACAGCTCGCTCAGGATCCGGTGCATGCGGGGATCGTCGTGTCGGGTGCCGATCGGGGCCATCAGGTTGACGTGGATATTGCCATCGCCCGCGTGTCCAAAGCAGGAGATAGGAATGCCGTAATTCTTCTGGAGTTTGGCGGCGAGATGGAAGAGATCAACGATCCGACCCCGTGGCACGGTGACATCCTCGTTCAGTTTGACCAATCCGGTGTCACGCAGGGCGTAGCTGAATCCACGGCGAATCTCCCAGATCTTTTCGCACGCGGCATCTCCGTGGGCGGTAAAAATCTTGGAAGACGTGGAACGAAGAACCTTGGCGGCTATGGCCAGTTCGCTTTTCACCGACGATGGCTGTCCGTCGAACTCCACCAGAAGCATGGAGTCGCACCGGGGGGCGTTGGGAATGGCCTTGCGGGCGGCGGCCAAGGTGAAGGGGTCGGCAATTTCCAAGGCGCACGGGAGAAGGCCTGAGCCCAGTATCTTGAGAAGACGGAGCGTGGCCTCCGTGACGACCCCGAGCATGCCCTCCGAACCGGTAAAGAGTCCCACGAGATCGAAGCCGGTGCGGTTCTTGTGGGTTCGTCCACCTACGCGAACCACCGTTCCATCAGCCAGCACAACTTCCAGGCCGAGGACATAGTTTCGGGTCACACCGTATTTCAGGCAACGGGGTCCGCCGGCATTGGTGGCGATGTTTCCGCCGAGGGTCGATTCTTTCAGGCTGGCCGGATCGGGCGGATAAAAGAGGCGGCGGCGTTTTGCGGTGGAGGCGAGCTTGGAGGTGATGACGCCGGGCTGGACCACGGCCACACCGTCCTGCGGGGAGATCTCTCGGATACGGTTCATTTTCACAAGAGAGAGGACCAGCCCGCCTTTGACCGGGACGCAACCGCCCACGTAGCCGCGTCCACCCCCCCGGGTGGTCACCGGAATCCGGTGGCGGTGGCAGAAGGCGACGATTTTGGAGACTTCGGCCGTGTTTTTGGGGAATGCCACGGCATCGGGAAGGGATGAGGCCATCCAGGCATCCGAGGAGTTGTTTTTGAGGGTGAGGAAATCCGAGCGGATAGCTCCGCGGGGGAGGAGACGCGCGAGTTTGGAGAGGTGCCTTTTCATTTGCGGCGGCGATTGGCGAGCTCTCGGTTTACTTCGCGGTCGGTTTGTCTCTTGATCAGGTCTTGGCGGCGGTCCCGGTGGGTTTTTCCCAAGCCGAGGCCAACGAGAATCTTGAATCGGCCGTTTTTGAAATAGCCCTTCAAGGGGACCAAGGCCCGGGAGCCGCCTTTTTCGATCTGCCCCATGAAGCGCATGATTTCGGCATGGTGGAGGAGGAGTTTGCGTGGACGA
>RGYX01000154.1 GCA_010031845.1 Verrucomicrobiota bacterium | reverse complement strand
AAACCGCAAAGGACTTCGAGCATTTTCAGCCGATCGTCCTCGGACTCGCCCATGCCGAGGATTCCGCCGCAACAGACAGACATTCCGGCTTTTTGCACCGAGCGGATCGTGCGCAACCGATCCTCAAAGGAATGGGTCGTGACGATGTTGGAGTAGTGTTCCGGCGAGGTGTCGAGGTTGTGGTTGTAGGCCGTGACGCCGGCATCTTTCAGTTGTCGGGCCGCCTCATCGGTGAGTTGGCCAAGGGTAACACAGACCTCCATGCCAAGCTGTTTCACGTCTCGAACGATATTCAGGACAGACTCAAACTTGGCCTCGCCCTCTTTGACGCCCTTCCAGGCCGCTCCCATGCAAAAACGTCCGGCCCCGGCGTCTTTGGCCTGTCGGGCCTCGGCGAGGACCGCTTGTCGATCCATCAACCTTTCGGCTTTGACGCCGGTGTTGTAGCGGGAGCTCTGGGCGCAGTAGCCACAGTCCTCGCTGCAGCCACCGGTCTTAATGCTCAGAAGGCGGCAAAGCTGGACTCCCTCCTTCTCACCCCAATTTTCGCGGTAAACTTGGCGAGACTGTTCGAGAAGGGAAAAGAGGGGCTGGCGATAGACGGGGGAAAGCTCGGCAAAGGTTTTGGGCGTTTTGCCGATGCGATCCACCATGCGGAGAGGGTGGAGAAAAAAAAGAACAAGGTCAAAAACCGTTTGCGAGCACGCCCGATCAGGGGGAGAATTCCCCCATGAACAAATCTATCCTTCTTGCGTTTTCCATGGGCTGGATGGCGGTTCTGGCCCCCTCCACATCCCGCGCGGATTTCTTTGGTGGAATTGAGAAGCGATTAATCCAGACAAGGGAGGGAAAGGCCGAGCCCTTCAAGTCAGCGAGCAAGCCCAAGTTCACCGCCATTTACTACTCCGCCCACTGGTGTCCCCCCTGCCGGGCTTTCACCCCAAAACTGGTGGAGTGGTACAACAAATTCCAGCCCGAGCACAAAGACTTCCAGCTGGTTTTTGCCAGTTCAGATAAGGATGCGAAGGCGATGCTGGAATACATGACCGAAATGAAGATGCCGTGGCCGGCGGTGAGGTTTGGTGAAAAAAAGGAGAGCGGCCTGGAAAAATACGCTTCGGACGGCATCCCTTATCTCGTTCTTCTCGATGCTCAGGGCAAGGACTTGACCGGCAAGCCGGGAAACGCATGGCAACCCCCGACCGAAGTGTTGCAAAAGATTGAAGAGATCGTAGGCGGGAAAAAGTAGTGTCCCGGATCCTGCTTTTATTTCTGCTGGCCGGCTTGGCGGCCCCAGGCTGGTCCGAAAGTTATGAGGAGTACGTAGCCCGTCACAAAAAGAACCAGAAGCTTGTGAACCCCTTGAACGTGCCGGTTGCCAACGTTCTAAACGATCAGTGGGATGCGAATCCAGAATATGCCAACCCCAACCAACGGGTGGCCACTCCCGGACCGAAAGCGTTTTACATCAAATCATCCCGCGATGATCACGGTCGGGTAACACGCATCCCCGCCAAGTAGTCCGAGATCGTCCGGAAAGTTCCCGCCTTTCCCAGCCAGCCAACCAATTTACGCATTCGGTCCACCCTTTGGGTTTTCGATCGTCTCCGAAGCCAGAGGGGCAATTCGGGCTCCGTAAGATCGCCAAGCTCCCATGGATGAAAGTAAAGGGAAAGAAGGCCGTCCATAGCCAAGAGCATCCGACAGGCGGTTTGGTAGACGGGGAGGGGGAGCAGGTGGAAGCTGGCCCAAAAAAGGGGAAAGCGGATGAGCGGCAAGGTCGAGGCAGGCACCTCCCATAAATTTCCTTGTCGATGGGGAAGACGCTTTTGGCCCCATCGACCATACCTGCCGGGAATCAGGGCAGGGTTCGAAGACGCATCATAGGTGAACCCGGCCTCTTGAATTTCGGCCATCGGAACCTCCCGAAGCCTGGGGGAGCGAAATCCATGAATGGGGCAACCGGCAAGCGAGGCGAGCTTAACCCGGCTGTCGTTAAGCCGAAGGTCGGCGCCCTTTTCGTGGGTCCATCCATGGGAAGCAATCTCATGTCCGGCCCCGCGGGTTTGGGTCAAAAGAGCTGGAAAGGCGTCCGCCAATCGTGCGGTCACGAATATGGTGGCCGGGGAATTCCATTCCTGCGCAATCCCCAGCCACTCCTCCCAAATGGCCCCCCCGTTGCATAATCCCCCATCAGGCTGTCGGGGAGCCCCAAAGTCTGCCGGGGCGTCAAACTCCTCGATATCCCAAGTCAGCAGGATCGACCGCATCAGGGGAGGTTATAGGCCCCCGTCCAAGACCACCAGCGGACGAGGCAAAAATCCATCAGGCACCGCAGGCTGTCTTTCAAAAGTTTCACCTGGGACGTTTTATAGGTATGGGTTCCGGAGACTTCGGCTGGAATCTGAACCACTTTCAAATTCCGTTTTTTAGCCAAATAAAGAAGTTCCGCGTCAAAGGCAAAATCATTGAGTTTTTGCCTCGAAAAGATCTGCCGAGCGGCAGCTTGGGTAAATCCCTTCAGCCCGGCCTGTGTGTCGGGATAGTCGAATCCGAAAACAAGGCAAGCCAGCCGGTTAAACGCCCAGCCCAGAAAAGCCCGGCGGGCCGGGAGACCTCCCTGGGGTTGGGGGGCCATGGATCTGGAGCCGATCACCACGTCTGCCTTTTTTAAGGCCGCGATCATGGGCTTCAGATGATCAAAGGAGTACGCCAAATCGCCATCCATAAAAATCAGGAAGTCATGTTTGGCGCGGGCGAAAGCCAAACGAACCACCCGTCCCTTTCCACCGGCCGCCGCTGTTCCATCGGTAGACCCATCATCCACAACCATGAAAAAAGTCCCGGGAAACTTTCGGCATGCTTTTTTGAGCGCATCGCAAATCTGCTCCGATTGGGCTGCCTCGTTGTGAAGCGGCAAGACAACAAAAGTGTGTGCCCTGAGGGAGGCCATCCAAAATTTAACCAGCCCCCAACTTATGCCCACAAGCTTAATCAGCCAAAAGCCGGGCTCTCGGGTGCTTTTGAGCTGTGCTTAAGTCCGGAAAAAGCGCGTCAGGAAGCTTCTTAAGTTGCGGGTAGGGTACCGAGC
>RGYX01000153.1 GCA_010031845.1 Verrucomicrobiota bacterium | reverse complement strand
GGTGTTCCTCACCACCGTCATGAAGGAGTTTTGAACCAGGATGGTGTTGGCCCGGGCAGTAATGGCGTTCATCGCCACCAGGTTCGCGTTGTTTTGGAAGTTGAGCCGGTCGGCGCTCAAATTGATTTCCGAAGCTTGAACCTGGGCATTGGCCGTCTCCGCCGGCAAGGTCTCGTTTACCGCAGCCAGCGCGCTGGCCAGCTTGGTGGCCACCGGCAGGTCACCCTCCACCGCCATCGTTCCGGCCAAGGCGCCTCTTCCATCCATGGCCATCATCTGGATCTTGGCATCCGCATTGACCGCCGCTCCCACGAGCTCCTTGATCCTGAAGTCCCTCACCATGCTTCCGCTCATCAGGACGCGACCGGTCGCGACCCCATTCTGCACTTTTTCAAGGGTGGTTCCCTCAAAATTCCTGATGGTCACGTTTCTCAACTCGAGCGAATCCCCGGTCCGAATGACCGCCATGCTGCCCGGCGCCGCCACCTGGACCCCGCCGGCATCCGTCACCGCATCCGCCAAAATGCGAACCTGCTCCCGGTCCACCGCCTCGGCACCGGGTGACGGCTCTGTCACCGTTGACTGTGCCCCCATCTTCACCGCTCCCACAGCTTCGGCCAAGAATTGTGATCCCACTCCGTTCATCTGGGTGCTGCCCATCTCCATCGAGCCGGTGCTCATGAATTTTAAATTCGCTTGGTTCGCCTTGATCCAGGTCGATTGAAGGTGAGTGCCCTCATCCCCGGATACGATCGTTACGGTTTGCCCAGGCCCCTCCACCAGATTGATTTCCTTTTGAGGCTGGAACAGTTGCTCCAGCTGCACGGACCATCCGGCAAGCACTCCGACACCCCCACTGGAAGTGTCGCCAACAAACAGGGTCCAGTCGCCGGATGGATCCACCCCCCCGAGATCGTTCAGGGTCAACTGCTGTCCAATGACCCCCGGACGATAGGACCCGGTCAGCTGATTCACCGGATCCTGCAGGGCAATCGAATCCGTAGCCCAATCCGACAGAAGAACCGACATCCCCGTTCCAGCGGATCCGTCCGGATTCGTGCTCGTGGCCCCGATATGCTCGAACAGTTTGACCGTTCTGGAGTCCAATCCATCCGCGGATACGTGGCGCAGGTAAGCGACATAATCTCCCAGAAACCCACCCGCTATGGAATCGGGATTGATGTTTAAATTCAAACGCACGGCGTAAGGCAAAGGACTCATCTGGCTGTTCACCAGCGTCTGGCTCAATCCTGCCGGATTTCCGTCAGGGATGGGAACCGAAGAACCGTAGGTGGCCGAATTATTCAGATTGATAAAGTTCGCCGTGATGGGGGCAGTCGCCGGAGGGATGAAGGAAACCCGATTGGCATAGAGCGCCACATCCCGCGCGTTCAAACTGAATGAGGCTGTCGGTTGGCCCGACTCCAGTTTGGCACCAAAATAGTAATCGGAGGTTTGTCCTGCAAACAGCTGAACGGAGCTCCCCAGGTTGTTGAGATCCAAAGTCGTGTTCTGGTGGTCCGGCCCAAAGAAAGTCGCCGGCCCCTGCACCCCGGCCGCTTTCCCGGTGTAGTAAAAAAACTGGTCCAAAGCTGCGAGTTCATCCCCGGCCGTCATGGGCAAAAGCATGCGTCGGGCCGGATTGGCGGCCATGATCGCATTCATATCGGGGGTGATGGCCACGCTCACATCCCGCTGCCCCGAAAAATAATTATCATTCCCGGGGGACGCCACACGAAGTGTGAATGCATCCGCACCAAGAATTTTTCCGACGGACAGGTTGCCCAGCCCATCCACGATGGCACGTCCGTCGGTCTCGAGGACAGCCAAACTGGCCAGTCCTGCCTGCACCGGAGGAATGGAGAGAACTCCGGAAGAGCCGGTCAAACGGGGAGAGATGGCCGCAACATTCAGATCGGGGGTGGCCTTTCGTACACTTAAAAACCCTTGGATGGTGGAAATATCATACAACCCGGTCACATCGATTCCGGAGCCACTGACAATTCTCACACTTGAAAGATCCACCGGATAAGGACCGCCGCTTACCGGACTGCCGCTGGTGGCCGGAGTGGCCACCAAGTTGTCCCCTGAGCGGAGAGATCCCGAGGCGATGGTGAAACCAAAAGCAGGGTTGGCTTCCCCGAACGCGCGGGACGCATCATTGGCCCGGACCGTCAGGGCGATTCTGGGAATCGTGGCGGTGGTATCCGTCGTCCCGACGTTGACCACGATTTGTGCAGGATTTACCGGGTTGAATGCCACCACGGGCGGAGGGGGCGCCGGAACTTCCATCGGGGGTGGCGGCGCAATCGCCGCCGGGGGTCTGGCCGCACCGGGGTCAGGGCCTGCTGCCGTGGCAATATCCAGTTCTCCCCCGGGGCCTGGCGGCGGAGCCCTCTCGGCGAGTTTGGCCTCCCCTTTTTCAGCTACGGCCTCCTTGGAGTTTACAATTTGCATGTCCTCTTTTTGCACCACCGGCGCGCCGACAAGCAGGTCACCATCCCCGTGAGCCACCGCCACCACCTCCACCTCCAGCTTTTGAAGCTTCCCTTCCGCCACTTGTGCCTGCTGAACCTGAATCGTGGCCTCGATTTTTTTGGCCGAAGGAAGTTCGTTTTTAAATCCCGTGATCAGAGGCGTGGTTTGCACGACTCTTTTCACATCAACCTCGAAAACCTTGATCTCCGGCACTTTCATGGGCGCGGCAGGCGGGGTTGGGGCCGGGGCCGTGGCTTTGGGTCCTGCCGCCGCATCCCCTCCTCCCGTATTTCCGGATGGTGACGCTCCCCCAGCCATCGGCTTGTCTCCATTCGCCTTTCCCCCGCCGGAACTGGCGCTGTCGGCGGTCGGTTTCCCCGCCGCGTCTTGTTCTTTCGCTCCGGTCTCTTTGCCTCCCCCTGGCCCATCCGCTTTGGGTCCGGCCGGCGCCCTGTCCTCCGTTTTTCCTCCCGCATCGGCGACGGCTGCGGCCCCCACCGAAGCTGCCTGCCCCGGCCGAATGGTGGTGCTGGTTCCGCCTACCGTGATTTTCATTCCTCCCGACCCTTCCAACAACACAAAGACGCTATTCCCCACCTTGTCCCGGCTGGCCATAAATGTGGTTCCCGTGACCGAAGCGGTAACTCCCCCGCAATCAACC
>RGYX01000152.1 GCA_010031845.1 Verrucomicrobiota bacterium | reverse complement strand
ACTTCAATATGGTGGATACCGCTCGCAAGTACCATTTATCCCTTCCTGAAGTGCAAAAGGCGATTCAGATGTTTGTCGAACGTCGGGCGATCCCGGTTCGCGAAGGCGCTCCGACCAAAGAGGTGGGGGGATTGAACGGTCGTAACGGCAACGGGCACGTCGTGGCCCGTCGTCAACCGCCTCCCTTGGGACCTTACCCGGTTTGTGGTTCCACCATCTCCCGGCTCGATTCCCGTCGTAGCGATGCGGGCGAGGTGGTCGAAGTTGGGGAGGGGTTTGCCATGGTGTACTGGGCCAAGGCCCAAAAGAAAACCAAGGTGGCCATTGCTCGACTCCGCGATGTGCGTCTTTTCAAGGTGAAGTCCCCCGCCGGGGCCGATGAGGGTGCTTCCTCCAAGCCCAAGCGGAACGGACACAGCTCCGGCAAGAGCAAGCGCAACGGGTTGGTCGCCAAGGTGAAGGCCCGCTCCACCGGTAAGTCGGTTGTCCGCCTCGGTGGCAAAAAGCGCCGCTAAGCCTGTTCTGGATCCTTCACCGGATCCATGGCTCCCCAGCACCCGTCTTTTCCCAGCCTACGTGTGGCCGGAGGTCTTTGGCCGCATTGCACCGGTGGAAATCGATCTGGGGGCAGGGGATGGTGTCTATGCAGAAGCTCGTGCCCGAAGTGAACCGGGTCGGAATTTCGTCGCGGTTGAACGGTTGCTTGGTCGGGCCACCAAAATTGCCAAAAAAGCTATCCGAGGCGGCTTGGGGAACTTGAAAGTTCTTAGGCTGGAATCTTCCTATTTCATTAGGAACCTGTGCGCTGTCGGCACCTTGGATGCGGTCACCCTTCGCTATCCCGATCCCTGGCCCAAAAGAAGGCACCATGGTAATCGGATTCTAAATTCCAAGTTTGCCGGTGAGCTGGCCCAAGCTGTCTGGATAGGGGGACTATTGAAACTGACAACGGATGATTCCGAATACTTCCAATGGGCCTGCGGCGAGGTGGATCAATGTCGTGCGTGGAAAGTTGAACCGGGCTGGACGGGCAGGGAGGAGCCGACCAGTGAGTTTGAAGAGCAGTTTAAAAAAGAGGGTCGGAGCGTCTATCGCCGCGCTTGGGTTAGGATCTGAGGCTTTTGGCTATTCGGACTTGCTTAAGCGGCTGATCTTTTCCCCGGCCAACAGATCGCGAGCAGCTAACAGACGGCGCAAAGTCTCTTGCGGATTCGTGCACTTCGTCAAATGGGGTTTCATTTCTTCCGGAGTCAGTGAGCCCAAAGGTTGTCCCGGGAACCAGTGTCCCCCTTGGCCGAGAAGGTTGTATCGCATCCTGGCGTAATCCACGAGGTCATAGGCGAGGGCCAAATTGTGGAGCCTGAGGATTTCACGGAAGTTGGCCTCTTTGGGGCACTTAGACCAAGGGGGTAAGCCCTGCTCCCAACTGTTCCTCCACTCCGCTGGAAGCGCCTGTTCCCAGCGGGCCTGAAGCTTCTTTTCGATGGCTGGCAGGATTTGCTTTTCCTGAGCCAGCTTTTGGGTGGCGAGGATGTGCTCGTCAAAGTCGTTTGGACGGGCGGCACCGATAGAGAGGGTATGGACCAGTGGATTTTTCAGGCAAAAGAGGGTGTTGAAAGTCATGGGAGTCAGGGGTTGAGTGAGGGTTTGGAGAAGTTGGGGCGGTTTATACAGCATGCCACCCTTGTCATTGGGACTGATAATGAACACGCCCATGTCGTTCTTTTGGGCCGCTACCAAAGAACGGGTGTGCTCCTGAAAGATGTAATACCAGTGTAGATTTACATAATCCAAACGACCTCCGGTCACCACTTCCTCCACCAATTCAGGGGATCCGTGGGTGGAAAAACCGACCCAGCGACAAAGCCCCTTTTTTTGCCATTCGCGAGCCCGGTCCAGGCACCCGCCCGGACGCAGGGACCAGTCCAGGGTCTCCCGGTCGTTGATCCCGTGCAGAGAGAGGAGGTCAACCCAGGGAAGGCCGAGCCTGGAGAGGGAGGTCTGGAAAATCTTCTCAAATTCATCCGGGTTTGACTGGGGTGCGACTTTGGTCTGTAGAATGAATCGATCCCTGGGGATTTTTTGGAGGACTGGATTCAGTTGAGCTTCAGAAGTTCCATACCCTCGGGCCGTTTCAATGTGACAGATGCCATGCTCAAGGGCCCGGTGGATGGTTTGTTCTAAATTGGTCTGATTCTCCGCCGGAATTGGTCTTGGAGGATCCTCATCCCACCGGTGTTGAAACCGCATTCCCCCGCAGGTGAGTACCGGCATCGGTAGGCCAGTACGGCCAAAACGTCTGGTGGGTATCACTCTCCCGGAAATTCCAAAAGGCAGTGGACTTTCAGGCCGATTTTTTCCAAGCGTTGGCGTCCACCAAGATCAGGCAAATCCACCAGGAAGGATCCTGATTCTACCACGGCCCCCAAAGAGCGGAGGAGAAGAATGGCCGCCTCTGCAGATCCTCCCGTTGCAATCAGGTCATCCACCAGCAACACCCGTTGCCCTTTCTTCACACAGTCCTGATGGAGTTCGAGCGTGCCGGAACCGTACTCCAGCGCGTACTCGCGACTCACTGATTTGGCAGGCAGTTTTCCGGGCTTACGCACGGGGATAAAGCCAGCCCCAAGGATTTGCGCTACGACTCCTCCTAAAATAAATCCCCGGGCCTCGATGCCTGCCACAAACTGAGGAGGGGAAGCTTGAAATGGTTCAGCCATCCGGCGGCAGGCCTCGTTCAAGGCCCTGGCATCTCCAAGAAGGGGGGTGATGTCACGGAACATGATCCCTTTTTTGGGATAATCCGGAACGGTGCGGATGTGATTTGCAAGCGGGTCGCACTTCATGGAGGGGCTAGGATCGTCAATCCGAAGGTGGGGTGCAAGTTTATGTCGAGGGAATCCTGCTCGACATGGGGTTAACTGTCGGCAATCCTTTTGCCATGAGCGTACAAATTCACACCAACAAGGAAGGTAACGGAACGGTGGTGCAACTGCAGGGAAAAGTGGATGCGACGAGTGCACCGGGAGTGGAACAGGCTCTCATTGGTGTGATCGATAAAGGGGAGAAGAAGCTGGTGTTGGATTGCGCCTCGCTGGATTTCATCAGTAGCGCCGGTCTCCGGTCTCTTTTGTTGGCG
>RGYX01000151.1 GCA_010031845.1 Verrucomicrobiota bacterium | reverse complement strand
GACTCCCCCCGGAACTCCGGCAGAATCTTTACCGCGGACGCCAGATCCGCTGAACGATCCGAATTCCCCTCGCTCATGCCGCCTGTTTTTGGTTTAGAATCACGCCCCGGCTTCGGGCGATCTTGTCCTGCAGTTTCATCAACGCCTCAATCACCGCCTCCGGACGCGGGGGGCAGCCCGAGACATAGACATCCACCGGAATCAACTGATCGATTCCCTGCAAGACTGCATAACTCCGGTACATACCTCCGGTGCTGGCGCAGGCCCCCATGGCGATACACCACTTGGGTTCAGCCATCTGGTCCCAGATCCGTTTGGTAGCAAGAGCCATTT
This sequence comes from Verrucomicrobiota bacterium, assembly GCA_010031845.1. Lineage (GTDB taxonomy): Bacteria > Verrucomicrobiota > Verrucomicrobiia > Methylacidiphilales > Verrucolacustridaceae > Verrucolacustris. Next base: position 2,816 of record RGYX01000151.1, on the reverse strand, counting down.
TGTAGGTCACCGTTCCTGCCACGATCATCAGATCGGACTGCCGGGGGGAAAAGCGCATGACTTCAGCCCCAAATCGGGAGATATCGAACCGTGAGGAGGCGGAGGCCATCAACTCAATGGCACAGCAAGCCAACCCCATGGGCATGGGCCACAAGGAATTCTTTCTCATCCAGTTGACCGCTGCATCGAGCGTGGTCAGGACAACATTTCCCTCGACCTTGGAATTATAGCCGAGCTCTCCTTGGATGGTGGACGACATGCCATAGACGTTAGATGGGCTTTTTTTAAGGGCAAGGCTCCCCAGCAAGAATCAGTCTCGCTTGACCCTGCTATTAACTCTCTGCATCCAAGGAGGATGCCTCTGGCCGTCGTTGAGTTGGGTGCGCCTCCGCCTTTTTGGCTCTTGGCCCCATTTGGCCTCCTCATCCTTGGGGTGGCGCTCGGCCCACTGCTACTTGAAAAGTTCTGGCACCGGAACTACCCGAAAATCAGCATCGGCCTGTCCCTGATTATTGTCCTGCACTACCTGCTGATCGAAGAATCAGCCACCCCTCTCTTAGCCAGTGCCCAGGAGTATATCAGCTTTATTTGCCTCATCGGCTCCCTCTTTGTTGTCGCCGGGGGAATTCGCATCGGGGTGGCGGGAGAATCCACCCCTTGGCGCAACGTTCTCTTTCTAGGCCTAGGCGGAATTCTGGCCAACCTGCTGGGCACCACGGGGGCCGCCATGCTTTTGATCCGCCCCTGGATCCGAATGAATCGCTATCGGATCACGGGTTTTCATGTCGTCTTCTTTATTTTCATCGTGGCGAATGTGGGGGGATGCCTGACGCCCGTCGGTGATCCCCCGCTTTTTCTCGGATACCTCCGTGGCGTGCCCTTTTTCTGGACCCTGCAGCGGCTTTGGATGGAGTGGCTGCTGGTTGTCTCTCTTCTCTTGCTGGTTTTTTATATCCTGGATCGCCGCAACTTTCGCCGGGCATCCGACTTGATCCGCGTAAAGGAAACAGGCAAAGAGACCTTTGCGATCGAAGGGCAAAAAAACATTCTTTTTCTCATCGTCATTCTTTTATCCGTGCTGATGCGCGGATGGGGAGTGCCTTGGGGAATCCCGGAATGGGTGATGGTCCTCAGTGCTGGGGCGTCGTATCGATTGACCCCCCCGGAAATTCGCCAACAGAACGAGTTCAGCTTCGGGCCGCTGAAGGAAGTGGCTTGGTTGTTTGTGGGAATTTTTACCACCCTGATTCCCGTCATTCACCTTCTGACCGCCTACGCCCATGACTTGGGCCACCCCGGCAATCTTCAGTACTACTGGATGACCGGGTCCCTCTCAGCTTTTCTGGACAACGCCCCCACCTACCTGACGTTTCTCACTTTGGCTCTCAACCTTCACGAGCCAGCCCTACACCTTTTCGATCCCGCCGAGGTTGCCCGCTTTGCCCTGCAGGACCCCGACAGTCTTGCCGCCATTTCCCTTGGCGCCGTTTTCTTTGGTGCGGCCACCTACATCGGTAATGGCCCCAACCTGTTGATTAAATCCATCGCCGATTCCTCCAAGATCCACATGCCCGGGTTTTTTGGTTATATCCTGCGCTACTCCCTGCCGATCCTGATTCCCATTCTTGCCCTTGCCGGTTGGCTTTTCATTCATTGACTCCCCCCTTCCACGCCCCGCGAAAGTTCCCTTTAATTCCCAAGCCATGATTTTTCCCCGGGCCTCAGGCATTCTGCTTCACCCCACTTCCCTGCCGGGAGCCTACGGCATGGGCGAGATTGGCCCGGAAGCCCACCGTTGGCTCGCTCATCTGAACGGGATGGCGCAAAAGCTGTGGCAGGTTCTGCCCTTAGGCCCAACAGGCTATGCGGATTCCCCGTACCAGACCCTTTCGACTTTTGCCGGAAATCCGATGTTGATCTCCATCGCCTCCCTACGCGAGGAGGGCCTTCTCCATGAGGAGGACGTGAGGGATTTTCCCTCGCTCCCTAAGCCCTATGTGGATTATGGGCCCGCGATCCTCGCCAGGAGCCAAATCCTGCATAAGGCTGCCACTTCCTTCCCACGCCGGGCCTCGGCCTCGCTCAAAGCGGCTCAGACGGCCTTCGAGGAAAAACACGCCTTCTGGCTGGAGGACTTTGCCCTTTTTTCCGTCCTGAAGACCGCGCATGGCGGGGGCCCATGGGTCAACTGGCCCGCCCCGCTTGTGCATCGGGAAACAACCGCCCTCACCCAAGCCCGCAAGCACTACGCCAAGGAGATCCGCCACGCCAAAGTTTTACAGTTTCTTTTTCATCACCAATGGAACGACCTTCGACGCGAAGCCAAAACCCGTGGGGTATCCATCATCGGGGATATCCCCATCTTTGTGGCCCACGACAGTGCCGATGTCTGGTGCCACCCGGAGTTGTTTTTTCTTGAGAAGAATGGTCAGCCCACGGTGATTGCCGGAGTCCCCCCCGATTACTTCAGCCAAACCGGACAACGATGGGGCAATCCCCTGTATCGTTGGGATGTCCACGAGGCCCAGGGCTATGCCTGGTGGATCGCCCGCCTTCGAAGCACGTTCGAACTCTACGACATCGTCCGCATCGATCACTTTCGGGGATTTGCCGCCAACTGGGAAATTCCCGCCTCCGAACCGACTGCCGTCAAAGGTCGTTGGGTTCCCGGCCCCGGAAAAAAGTTGTTCGAGGCCGCTCGCAGGGCTCTGGGGGATCTTCCGATCATTGCCGAGGACCTCGGCGTAATCACCCCGGATGTTGACGCCTTGCGGGACGGTCTGGGTCTTCCCGGAATGAGAATTCTTCAATTTGCC